>PWVO01000034.1 GCA_003561825.1 Candidatus Woesearchaeota archaeon
ATAAACAAGCTCAAAAAGACATGCGATGCAATTGATGGCGACATTGCCGGCTTTGGCGAAGAATACATCATAGTGACCCCTTCATTTGCAGGCATCTACAGAAGCAAGCTTACAGGGTCAATAAAGCATCAGGAAGAAGAGATTTGAATCCTTTAGCTCTTTTTCTATTTATATTTCTTGTTTTATCCATTAAAGAAGAAGATAATTAAGCACATCCGTGAGGACTTTTATTGCAAAACAAAAAAATATTTATATATGATGGAATCCAAAAAAATAAAATGATACCAAAACTTGAATCATACAACCGCTTTGTTGGAAAAAAAGTAACAAAAGAAATAAGGCATAACGCAGAAACCCTCCAGGGAAAGCATCTCGTCCACATAAATGCAACACCTTCAGGCGGCGGGGTTGCCGAGATACTGAATTCCCTAGTTTTTCTGATGAATGACGTAGGCATAGACACAGGGTGGAGAGTCCTTATTGGCAGCCATTCATTCTTCAGCCTCACAAAAAAATTTCATAATTCACTCCAGGGGAAAAAAGTTAAGCTCACAGAGAACAGAAGAAAAATCTATATGGAGTACACAAAGAAAAATTCAATGATAAACCACATCTCAAAACACGATTTTGTGGTGATCCACGACCCCCAGCCATTAGGAATGATAAGCCATTTCCCCAACAGAAAAAAATGGATATGGAGATGCCACATTGACATCTCAAACCCACATACAGACACATTTGATTTTATACTTCCTTTTGTAAGGCAGTACGACTGTGCTGTTGTTTCATCAAACAGGTTTAAGATAAACAGCCTTGAAAAGCCGCAGTTTATAATACCGCCGAGCATAGATCCCTTGGCAGCTAAGAACAAGCAGATTTCCGAAAATCTTGCAAACAAAGTTCTTTCAAAGCACGGAATTGATGTAGACAAGCCGATTTTGTCCCAGGTTGCGAGATTTGACCCATGGAAAGGCCATCTGGGAGTAATCAAAATGTTTAAGAAAATAAAGGAAAAGATGGATTGCCAGCTTATATTCATGGGAGACATGGCAAGTGACGATCCCCAAGGCCCAATCCTCTACCACAGAATAAGGCAGATAACAGACAAATATCCGGACATACATACAATAACACAGCGAAACGACCTTCTTGTAAATGCCCTTCAAAAAAAATCTGCAATTGTTTTCCAGAATTCTGTAAAAGAAGGCTTTGGCCTTACAGTTGCTGAGGCAATGTGGAAAAAAACACCAGTCTTGGGAACAGATGTAGGCGGCATACCCCTTCAGATACTTGATGGGCAGACAGGATACATCCTAAAAAGTGTAAGTGACGGCGTGGCAAAGTCCCTGAAAATACTTGAGGACAACTCACATCGCAATGAGCTCGGCTCTAATGCATACGAGCATGTAAGAAAAAACTTCCTCATAACAAGGCACCTTAATGATTACATAAACATGCTAAACACACTTAACTCATCTTAATATCTTCAAAAATCACAAGATTTTTAAGCAACCTAAAAGCACCCCCTACTGATTTAAGCAGAGGTATAAAAAATGGCAGAAAAAGAACTTATTTGTTCATCATGCAAAAAAAGGGTCACAAACGCATCTGGCATAGCAAGGTTCAAGTGCCCCAAGTGCAGCAAATCAGAGATAATCAGGTGCATGCACTGCAGGGAGATAGCAGCAAAATACACATGCCATGAATGTGGCTTTGCAGGACCGAATTAAAATGGCAAAAGTAATAATCACAATGAAAATAATGCCCGATAGCCCAGAAAGGGACCTTAAAGCAATAGAAGAAAAAGTAAAAAGCCATATCACTGAATATGGCGGGGAAATTGGCAAGATATCATTGCAGCCAGTTGCATTTGGCCTAAAATCCCTTGAGATTGTTTTTGTAAGTGAAGAAAGCCTCGGAAGCACAGACCTGCTCGAGCAAAAAATCTCAGAAATAGAAGGAGTAAATTCAGCAGAAGTTGCTGATGTCAGAAGAGCAATTGGCTGATCTTACAGAAAAACAGGAAATCTTATTTTTCTTTTATGAAAATCCCCTTCTCTTTTATCTCAAAAAAAACATCTTTCACATCTTTAAGAGATTCGTGCTTTACAAGCTTTGCCCTCCTGGATGAATTGTCTTTTTTAAGTTCAATAAGGCATTTGCTCCAGTTTCTCAGCATACTTCCCCCCACGAGGCAGATCTCTCCGTTTCTGTTAAGGTCATCATAAACCTGTTCAGTAAGAACAACAGGAATGCCTTTCCTTGAAATTTCAGATAAAATCCTAAGCTGCCTGTCCATAAGCTTATTGGCCCTGTATGCATCATTGTTCAGCTCAAGCCTGTAATAAGCCCCAATTGTGTCAACAATCACAATAAAGATCCTGCCGCTCTCAGCTATCTTGGCAAGCTTCTCTATCTTAACGCACTGGTCAGTAAAATTCTTAATAGGAAAAAGCATAATGCTTTCAATAAAATCGTCGAATTTCTCTCCGGAAATCTGCTTCAGCCTTTCAACAGAAAAGCCTTTTTCAGTGTCAATAAAAACAGACTTTTTATTTTCAGCTGCCATTCTTGCAGCAGCAAGAAGCGCAAAAGTAGTCTTGCCGCTGGCAGAAGGCCCGTAAAAAGTAGTCACTGAGTTCGGAAACCCTGGCCCAATAAGCATGTCAATAACCTCTGATCCAGTCTTAGTGCTTTTATCCATTACTTATTTATTCAAAGCCGCAGTTTATATACTTTTCCGGTATTTTTCAGGAAAATTTTAGTTCCCTGAAAAGCTTTATAAATAACAAGAATATCTTAATCAAGGTAGGGCAGGTACTTAACTTTCGGCCCAGTGCTGAGGAAAGTCCACCCACTTTTGCAGCCACTCTTGAAAGAGAGTTCCAGAAATGGGAGGCAACCACTCAGAAACGGCACACCCATATGGCAGAATGATGCATGCGAAGCTTTTCGCGAGAAAAGCGAGATAACCTGCTGACATTCCTTATGGAGATGGTGAAACGGTGAGCCCTGGCTTGTGCAAGCCCCAAGAGGCGCTTAGTTAAATGTTAAGGCAGTCCATGCAACAAGCGGACTGACAAAAGGTGGCTTATTCCTGCCCTACACCATTCTTATAGTAATCTTTTTATATAACCCTTCTTTTACCTAATACTATGGCAAGCAATAACAGAATAACACTCCCTTCAAGCGGCGGCGGGCTTATGCGCTATTTCGACGACTATAAAAGCAAAATCTCTTTCCAGCCAGGCCATATAATTATCCTTGTAATAATAATTATTGTAATCTCTTTGGCTCTGAAGCAGTGGGGATATGCATTTCTTGGATTAGGGTGATAAGATGTTTCCGGGCATGAACCAGAGGAAAATGGCCCAGATGATGAGAAAAATGGGCATACAGCAGTCTGAGATTGACGCAACAGAAGTAATTATAAAAACACCGGAAAAAGAAATAATTATCACCTCTCCCCAGGTAAGCAAAGTTAATATGAGCGGCATGGAAACATTCCAGATCTCAGGAGAAGTAGAAGAAAGGGAAATATCCTCAGATCCCGAAATAAGCCAGGAAGACATAAAGACAGTAATGGAACAGGCAGGTGTTTCAGAAGATGAGGCAGCAAAGGCAATTCAGGAGTCAAAAGGCGACCTTGCGCAGGCAATAATAAGCCTTAAGGACTAATCATAAACTATTTATACTTTCTATCATATACACTTTTAAATGGAAAAGTTTCAAGAGGCTCTGCTAAAAGCGAACCAGAAGCTTAAGATAGCTGACCACATGGTTTTTATGACCTATCCTCTCGTAAAAGACAATAAGCTTTTGCTCGCAATAATAGACAACATCTTTCTATCCCTTTCAAGCGCAATGTCCGCAGTTCTTTATTATGAGAGGACATTCAAGAGAATACCCCCATACAACGAGGAAAACTTTGAGTCAAAATTCATCGCATTCAAAGAGAGATGCGCAAAGAGGCTGGGCTTTGATGATAAGCACATCTCACTGATATCAAACATAAGGGCAATAATCATGGACCATAAAAAAAGCCCGGTCGAGTTTTCAAGAAACGACAAGTTTGTCATATGCTCAAGCACTTACCGCATGCGGACAATAACAATAGACCAGATAAAAAGGCATGTTGCTGAAACCCGCTCATTCATAAAAAAAGCCGAGGAAATAGTGAATAAAAATGATAGAATCTTTAGAAGCCAGGGAATTTTTGGAGAAAGCAATAGAAGAGCTTAAGAGAGAAGAGCATCTTCTTTATGTAAGCCTGAAGTACACAAGAACAGTAGATGTCATCAAAAACATAATCAGCCGCATGATAAATTCCTTTTCATACGGCTTTGAGGCATTGCTTGTGCATGCAAAAGAAAAAAGGATTATAACCGATTACCCAGAAAACCTTGCATTGAGGTGCAATGTGCTTAAGGAAATATTCCCAGATGAAAAAGCACTCCATGATTACATAGACTTCTACCTCAAGCTTAGAAAAATAAACAGGGCAAAATACACCAGGCGCGAAGAATACCGCCGCCATGTTACAATGACAGTGGTTGTAGAGGGCGAAACAATGGAAATAACAATGGACTCAATAATGGAAGACTCGCAGAAGCTTAAGGAATTTATCCATTATGTGAAAGAGTTTCTCTTTGGCCCCCAGGAAGAGGAAAGCCAGCATTACTTTCAGTAAATTATATAAATTATGCCCAAACCCTTCTCATTGCGGCGGTAGTGGTGTAGCCCGGCAGCATAGGAGACTGTGGATCTTCTGGCCCGAGTTCAAATCTCGGCTACCGCCCTTTTAAATCCAAAAAATTATTCTTTAGGAGAATACAAAGACTTAATATCATCACCTATTTCAATCACAGAAGCAGCATAAGACTCAATAGGATTTCCCCTTCCGCCATTCCACGCTCCAATAGCATACCTCATGGCAGTTCCCATATCATTGTTTGTTCTTCGCATAAAATAATCAATATCCTTCCTGAACTTGTATGCAGCAATCATAGCAACAACCTCAGGGTATTTGTGCCAGTCTTCATAGCTAGGCCTTGTATTCCATATCTCAATCCCATACTCCCTTGCAGTCTGCATAGCCTCTTTATCATTTAAGAATTCCCTGTGCCAGGATTCCATAGTCCTTCTCAGAAACTGAAAAGAAGTCCTCGCATCATTAGGCCTTCCGTACCTGTCAGTGAGATGAGTGTCCCCAACAACAGAAAAAGCATGGTTGCTTTCCTTTTCAGAAATAGCCACCAAGATATGCGCAGGAACCTCAAAAGCCTCAGATCCTATGTAAATTGCTGTTGCCATCCTTGTTGCTTCAATCTCATTAATAGGAAATCCATAGCCTGTGCTTCTTTCAACCATCCTTGAAACAGTTGGCTGGATATAACTGACATAATCAGGAAGTTCAGAAGCCCTTCCAAACTCCCTAAGCTGCTCAGGAGTAACAGGATGATTGTTATATTCATCCAGTACCTTGATCCATGACTGCTCTTTAACAAGCTCCTGCTCTTTAAGCTCAGCCAGGGAACTGTCAATAGACCTTCTGCTTCCAGGCTCAGAAACAACCCTGAAAATCCCTTCATTGGAAAAATCCCTCAAAAGAGAAACATCAACACCCATATCAGCCAGTTTTTCATACTCAGCAAGAGCATCCCTGGCACTTGGTGAGCTAAAATAAACAGCAACATGGTCAGGATTCTGGATCAGATCCTGATAAGCAGAGGTTTTTTTAATAGCATCCATAGCAGGGTTTGACATTGTTACTCCAATGAAAGCCCCAAGAGCAGCTAAAGTTGCAGCCTTTGCCTTTAGTTTTTTAAAGGGCTTAAGATTCTTAAAGGCATGGCCAATCAGCTTTCTTGCACCATAACCAGAGGCAATTGCTCCAGCAGAAACAGCAAGGCTTGTCCTGTCAAGCCCCTGTTGAGCATACTGTGCAAATGCCCTTAAGCTTTCATAGGGTATTGAATCAGCATTAGCATACCTTAAAGCAATAGGCAGTGAAACAGCTCCAGCAATCCCAGCAGTAACAAGAGGCCAGTTATAGTCCTTGGTCCTGTTTAAGTGTCCCTTAAAATCAGCTTTCATCTTTTCATAAAACCCCTTTATTGGCCTGCCCAAAAAAGGCCCAGCTGCCAGAGCCCCAATCCCAGCAAGCCCCCAAAGTTCAGCGGAATTTGCATTAATTGCATTATTCCCAACAATATTCTCAAGCCCATTTGCAGCAAGACCTGACACAGCTCTGCCTGCAGCAACAAAAGATATCCCAAGAAAAGCAGACTTAGCAGCAAAAGCAGAAGCATCATGCGCAGCTGTATTTACAGCATTAGCAAGTTTTCCTGCCTTTCCCTTGCTCCAGGAATTGTTTAACCTTTTTTCCAGTGAATCTTTTCTCATTCTTACCTCAAGACAAGAAAAAAAAGCAAAACCCAAGTGTCTTATGGGGGGACAAACTTGGGTTTTAAGATATAGTTTAACTATAAAAAACATTTCTTATATTTAAATCTTTTGTTTTTTAGTCCCTATTTGGTAGTTAAAAATTCTTTTAAGCAAATTTAAAAAGCAGTAAAACTTAAATAACATCCTTCTTTTGTATTTAAAATGCCAAAAAAGAAAACAAAATACTGCCCAGTATGCAACAGCACAGATATATCAGCAGACTTCTCAAACCCAGGCGCAGTGCGCACAGGCCTTTTCCACAACTCATTCAAGTGCAATAACTGCGGCTATACAAACAACTTCTTCCCAGAAGACGAAAAGCAGAAAATAGGCCAGGTAAAGCCAGCAGGCAAGCTTCCAAAAAGGCAGATGTACAACACAATTGTAAGAAAGCAGAAAAAACTATGGATTAGAGTCTTATGGATAATAATCCTAATAATATTCATCCTGCAGCTTATAATCAATTATTACGTCTTCTTCAACTAAAGCTTCTCATATCCTTTTCATTCTGAGCAAAAGCGAATTCCCCACAACACTCACAGAGCTCATGGCCATAGCAGCAGCTGCAATCATAGGATTAAGCAGCCATCCAATAGAGTAAAAAACACCTGCAGCAACAGGAATTCCCAGAGCATTATAAAAAAAAGCCCAGAAAAGATTCTGCTTTATCTTGCTCATCGTAGCCCTGCTCAGCTTTACAGCTCTTGCAACATCCCTTAAGTCATCGCGCATAAGAACAACATCCCCGGACTCAAGCGCAACATCAGTTCCTGAGCCAATTGCAATCCCCACATCAGCCTGGGCAAGAGCCGGAGCATCATTAATCCCATCGCCAACCATAATAACCTTGCCTTTTTTCTGAAGCTTTTTCACATAATCCGCCTTGTTCTCAGGCATAACCTCGGCAAAGTATCTCTTTATCCCTGTTTTTTCAGCAATAGCCCTTGCTGTCCTCTTGTTGTCCCCTGTCATCATATAAACATTGATGCCCATTCTCTTAAGCCTTTCAATCCCCTGTATTGAAGAGCCCTTAATCATGTCAGCAGCAGCAACAATTCCAACAGCCTTTTTTCCCTCAGCAACAATCATCACAGTCTTACCTTCATCCTCAAGCATCTTAGCCCTTTCCCTCAAATCAGCAGCCTTAGCCCCTATCTTGTCCATAAGCCTCAGATTGCCCATAAAATAATTCTTGCCGCTTATATTGCCGGAAATCCCGTGCCCGGGAATTGCCTTAAACCCCTTAACAGCCCTAAGCTTGATCCCCTTAGCATTTCTAAGCACAGCATCAGCAAGAGGATGCTCACTCCCTTTTTCAAGGCTTCCTGCAATCCTGAGAATCTCTTCAGATTTCTCAGCAGGAAACACATCAGTTACCTCAGGCCTGCCGACAGTTATTGTCCCGGTCTTGTCAAGAATAACATGCCTAGCCTTGTGCATAGTCTCAAGCGCTTCCCCGTTTTTTATCAAAATTCCTGACTTCGCTCCCTTCCCAGTCCCTACCATAATCGCAGTAGGAGTAGCAAGGCCCAAAGCGCAGGGGCACGCAATGACAAGAACAGAAACAACAGTAATAAAAGCAAGCCCCAGCTCATCAGCCAAAAGCCACCACCACAAGAAAGTCAGCAATGCAATAACCATGACAGCAGGCACAAAATAAGCAGAAACAATGTCTGCAAACCTCTGTATAGGCGCTTTGCTTACCTGAGCTTCCTCAACAAGCCTTATGATCTTTGCAAGCGTAGTATTCTCTCCTACTTTTGTTGCCCTGAACCTGAAATGCCCAAGCATATTAATAGTTCCTCCTGTAACAGGATCATCTTTCTTTTTCTCAGCAGGCATGCTCTCCCCGGTAATCATGCTCTCGTCCACAGAAGAGCTGCCCCATACAATAATCCCGTCAACAGGAATCTTCTCTCCGGGCTTGACAACAACAACATCACCAGCCATTACATCGTCAGCATTGACCCTGATTTCCTTTCCTTTTATAAAAAGATTGGCAGAATCAGGCTTCATAGTAATAAGCTTCCTTATTGCTTCAGTAGTCCTCCCCTTTGCCTTAGCCTCAAAAAACCTCCCGAGAACCACCATTGAAATAATGACCGCACTCACCTCAAAATAAAAATCCATGCCCCCTGTAAGAACAACATACACGCTGTAAAAATAAGCAGCGCTCGTCCCTATCACTATCAGCGAGTCCATGTTGGCAGTCTTTGCCTTAAGCGCAGAAAAAGCACTCTTGTAAAAATCAAGCCCAGAAACAAACTGCACAGGAGTTGCAAGAGCCCACAGAATAAAGCCCTCAAAAGGAATATGCACTCCCATCAGAAACATGCTGATGAAAAAAATAGGAACAGTGAAAAAAAGGCTGAAAAAAAGCTTATTCCTGATAAGACTTATCTCTTTTTCCTCAGACCTTGCTGCTTTTGTCTTTGTTCTTTTTCCAGAAACAGCAGCTTTATACCCTGCCTTTCTCACAGCTTCAGCAAGATCCTTCACATTTGCAGCAGACTCATCATAAAGCACAGAAGCTTTTTTCAGCGGAAGATTAACATTAGCTTCCTTAACCCCCTTTACCTTTAGCAAAGACTTCTGCACATTTGCAGAGCAGCTCGCGCAGTGCATTCCCTCAATATCAAGATAAGCTCTCTTCATTGCATTCCCTCTCTGGTTTTTATTGTTTATAAAATTACCCTAGAACCTTGGCAGGGTATTCTATAAAAACACCCCTTGCCAGAAACCTCTCAGCACTGGTCACATCAGGATCATAAGAAACAGAAAAATAATTAGGAAAACTGAATCTTACTCCAGCAACACCCTCTGACTTCCTGAGCTCTTCAATTATAAGCGGCGCATGGCCAGGGCATGGAATATTAACACTGATTCTTGCTTCAGAAAGCTCAATCCCTTCAAAATCATCCAGATTAACCGGAGCAGAAGCATTTGCAGCAATAGGGAAAATAACCATGAAAAGAAGCAGATTAATCCCAACAGTAGACCCGTACATCACAGAAAGGTATTTCCATCTTGAAACAGCCCCATCAAAGCTCAAAAGCCCGTTCCTCCTGAGATAAAAAAAAGCAGAGAAGCTTGCAAACCCCAGAGAAACCAGGATAAGCGCATGAAAAAAATATCTGTTCATAAGCAAAGGCCTGAAAAAATTCATCATAGCAGTTGCTCCCAAAACAGAAGCAATGATAAAAGCAATGCATCCTATGTGAGGCACAAGGCCATACAAAACACCCTTTAATGCCCCTTCTTTGTTTCCATTTTTAACACAGCATTTCTCAGATTCATTTTTTTCCTTTTTTATCTTATTGTGCATTTTAACCCACCTTATATTTTTAGCATAAACATATAAGTCATAGCAAATATAAATCCCTTACCTGAGAAAAAACATACTGCAAAACGTTTAAAACCCCTGAATTCATGTCCCAGAGCGTTTAAAACCTCTTTACAAGGAAAACCTCTTTTGTTTTGCCGCTCTCTTTCCTGCTTATAAATCCCCTTTGCTCAAGAGACTTAAGAATCAGAGAAAGGCTTGTCTTGGAAAGACCTGTTCTGAACCTTAATGTAGACTGCTGAATCCCATCCTGGTCCTTAACAGCCTTAAGAACCGCCTTCTCATCGTCATTAAACCCAGAAAGAAAAGCCTCAAACTCATTCTTCTTTCTTTCCTCTTTTTTGGCCCTTTCAAGAGCACTTGATACTGTTTTTTACTGCTCAGCCATAAATTCCTGTGTTTTGTCAAAAAACCTCAGGTAAACACCAAAAACAAGAAGAGCAGCAGAAATAGCCCAACCCGCAGCATAAACCCCCATGCCCCTGTCCTCATGAAGGCATGTGCCGTCAGCAAGATAGCATGACCCAGTCTCATGGATAATGCTGTTGATATATCTCTCTTCCATCTCTCTTGCCAGATAAACAAAGCCTGCAATAGCCAAAGCTGCAATAATCACAATTGTTCCAATCTGTTTCTGGTTCATATAGTAAGAAAAGCCATATTTCTTTTATATTTTTTGATTCTAGTCATATTTAGAAAACCTTTAAACACAAAGGCTATAGCAAGCTTTATATATGACTTCTTGTTCCACAGCTTAAAATAGCCCGAGTTCATATAAATGAGCGGGAAATAGGGCTCTAGCAAAACTGGAAAATCTATTTCTCGGCTATCAAAAGGTGTTTTTATGGCAGACAACAGCTTTAGGCACATTGTAAGAATAGCAAACACAGACCTGGACGGAAACAAATACATAATTGATGCTCTGAGAAAGATAAAAGGCTCAAGCTTCACATTCTCAAACGCAGTCTGCAAAGCAGCAGCAGTAAACCCGAGAAAAAAAGCAGGCAATTTAATAGATGAGGAAATAAAAAAGCTTAATGAGATTTTTAATTCACCTTCTTCATTTGGCATACCCTCATGGCTTTTCAACAGAAGAAAAGACTATGACACAGGCCACGACATTCATCTGCTCTCATCAGACCTTGGGTTTATCCAGGGAAATGACATTAAGATGCAGAGGAAAATCAAGAGCTACGTTGGAATGAGGCATGCATACGGCCTTCCAGTAAGAGGCCAGCGCACACGCTCAAACTTCAGAAAAAACAAGGGAAAAGTCACAGGAGTTCAGAGAAAAAAAGCAAAATCAGGTAGGGTATAAGAATGGGCCATCCTAAAAAAACAAGAAAAAAGTATTCAACACCTTTCCATCCCTGGCAAAAGGAAAGAATAGAAGAGGAATCTGTGCTTATCAAAGATTACGGCCTGAAAAACAAGACCGAGATACATAAGATGAATTCAATACTGAAAGGCTTTGCAGACCAGGCAAAAAACCTTACAGCATCAAAAACAGCTCAGGCAGAAAAAGAAAAAGCACAGCTTTTAAAAAAACTAGGCAGGCTTGGCCTGATATCAGAAGCCGGAACAATGGACGATATATTAGGACTTGGCATAAGAAACCTTTTGGAAAGAAGGCTTCAGACAATTGTTTTCAAAAAAGGCATGTCAAGGTCAATTAGCCAGGCAAGGCAATTTATAGTCCATGGCCATGTTTCAGTAGGAAATAAAAAAATAACAAGCGCCTCATACCTGGTTACGCTTCAGGAAGAGCCTAATGTAAGCTTTATGGGAAAATCATCTTTTTCAAACCCAGACCACCCTGAGATTGTGGTCATTGCGAAAAAAGAGCCAAAACCCAAAAAGAAAGGAGTTAAGGAAGTTAGGAGGGTCAGAAAGCAAAGATGAGACCAAGACAAAGAGACGGCCAGAGAAGCAGCATCAGCATGAGAAAAGCTGGTGAAAAAGTAGGCATTGCCCACATATATTCATCTTATAACAATACAATCATACACATAACTGACATAACAGGAACAGAGACAGTTGCAAGGACATCAGGCGGCCAGATGGTAAAGTCAGACAGGCTTGAAAGCTCTCCCACTGCAGCAATGATGGCAGCAAAAAAAGCAGGAGAGATAGCAAAAGAGCATGGGATAAGCGCCCTGGATGTCAAGATAAAAGCCCCTGGCGGGCATAATGGCCCAAACAGCCCTGGCCCAGGAGCCCAGGCAGCAGTAAGAACATTGTCAAGAATGGGCATAAGAATTGGAATCATCGAAGATGTAACGCCAATACCCCATGACGGCTGCAGGAAAAAAGGCGGCAGAAGGGGAAGGCGCGTTTAAGAGGTGCAATAATGAAAATTGAGCCCTTATCATATGAAAAAAAGCAGAAAAGGCTATCCTTTTTTTTAAGAGATGCAAACCCTGCTTTGGCAAATGCATTAAGAAGAGCTGCTGTTGAGGAAGTTCCTACAATGGCTGTAGATGAAATAGAATTAAGGCACAACAGCTCAGTGCTGTATGATGAAATAATCTCCCACAGAATTGGCCTAATTCCATTGACAACAGATTTAGATTCATATAACCTTCCTGAAAAATGCAAATGCGAAGGCAAAGGCTGCGCCCAGTGCCAGCTGAAGCTTACACTAAAAGTAAGAAGCAAAGGCCCTGTGCTGGCATCAGAGCTTGTATCCCAGGATCCAAAAGTCAAGCCAGCTTACCCGGACATCCCGATAGTAAAGCTCCTAAAAGGCCAGAGGCTTGAGCTTGAGGCAACAGCAGTGCTTGGAATTGGAAAAAACCACGCAAAATGGTCCCCAGGCCTGATTTACTATAAGCATGTCCCGATAATAGAAATAAAAAAGCAGTGCACAAACCCAGTTGATGTTGTAGAGCAGTGCCCTCAGAACATATTTGAGGTAAAAGCAGACAAGCTCTCAATAAACAAGGACAATGTGCTTAAATGCCACCTTTGCGGAGCATGCGCAGACACCTGCCAACCAAAAGGCTCAGTTGAGGCAGCAAAAAATGACACAGATTTCATATTCACAGTCGAGTCATGGGGCCAGCTTAGCCCTGAAAGAATAATTGAAGAAGCACTTAATTCAATAAAAGAAACATCAAAAGAGTTTGCTAAGGCTATTAAGAAGATTTGATTTGCGGGGGTGTCAGAGTCTGGTCAAATGAATACGGTTGAGGAGGAAACTTAAAAGCCGTATGCCTTAGTGGCTGCGCGGGTTCGAATCCCGTCTCCCGCATTATTAAAAAGAAAAATGGCAAAAAGAACAGGAACACAGAACATGCAGCTCAGGCAGCTCATCTCAGAGCTGAGAAAGCAGTCATCAGTAGCAGGCTCAGCCCTCTGGGACAGGATTGCAGACGAGCTTGAAAGGCCCTCAAGGCAGAGAAGGGCAGTAAACCTCTCAAGAATAAGCCGTTTCTCAAAAGAAAATGAAAACATCATAGTCCCTGGAAAAGTCCTTTCATCAGGAGACTTAAGCCACAAGCTCACAATAGCAGCACTGAGCTTTTCAGAGCAGGCACTTGAAAAAATAAAGCAGTCAAACTCAAAAGCAGTTCTTATTAAAGAACTCATAAAAGAAAACCCCAAAGGAAAATCAATAAGGATAATCGGATAAAATGATAATAGACGCATCAGACTTGATATTAGGAAGAATAGCAAGCTTTGCTGCAAAAAAAGCAATGCTTGGTGAAAATATAATAATTGTTAACTCTGAAAATGCAGTTGTTACAGGAAAAAAAGAATCAGTTCTTGCACGATACAAGCAGAGAAAAGAGCTAGGCAGCAGGCCAACAAAAGGCCCTTTCATGCCGAAGATGCCAGACCGCTTTGTAAGAAGAGCAGTAAGGGGAATGCTTCCTTACAAGAAAGAAAAAGGCCGCGAGGCATACAAAAGAGTCATGTGCCACATAGGTGTTCCAGCTGAATTTTCAGGAAAAAAGCATGAGACAGTGCCTGGCGCAAGCATCTCAAAAGCACCAAGCCTGAGATACACTTATGTAAAAACCATATGCGAATCAATGAAAGGTAAAAAATGAAACAAGTCCATATATCAGGGAAGAGAAAAAGGGCAATTGCCAGAGCAACCCTCAAAGAAGGCAAAGGCATTGTCAAGATAAACCGCATTGCAATTGAATCTTACGAGCCAAAGCTTGCAAGAATGAAGATAATGGAGCCCCTTATTATATCCGGAGAAATCCCAAAGAAAATAGACATCAGCATAAACGTGCATGGAGGGGGCGTAACAAGCCAGGCAGAGGCAGCAAGGCTTGCAATAGCAAGAGGCCTTATTGAATACTCAAAAAGCAAACAGCTTAAAGACCAGTTCCTTGAATATGACAGGCATCTTTTAGTTGCAGACACAAGAAGAAAAGAGTCGGCAAAGCCAAACAGGCACGGCAAGGCAAGGTCAAAAACCCAGAAGAGCTATAGGTAGGAGGATAAAAAAGAATGATAATTCCCGTAAGATGCTGGAGCTGCGGAAAGCCAATAGGCCATCTCTGGAAAGACTACAAAGAGCGCTCAAAAACCGAAAGTGCAAAAAAGGTCATGGACGAGCTTGGCCTAGAGAGATACTGCTGCAGGTCAATGTTCATGGGCCAGGTAGACCTTATTGACACCATCTCAAAATTCAGAAAGCACTGATTTAATAGACTTGTTTATTTTGATTTCTTTTTTCTTATTTGCTTTTTTTGCAGAGGCTGAATATCTGCTTTAAGAAAAAGCAGGCATTATCTATGCTCTCGTCAGCAGGCTCCTTATTTGCCTGAGCAATCCTCTTATATGTAAACCTGCCTCTTTTGCTTTTCTCAGCATGAAAAATCTCAAGAAGAATCTCAGCCCTTGTTATCATCTTCCTGTAAATCATAAGCAGCTCAGAATCAACAACCCCTTCTTCAACTAATCTGTAGAATTCATCAAAAGCTTTTTTATGCTCTTCGGGGGCTTTAACCTTAATTCCTTTGGTTATCAAATAAGCCTTTGCAGCATAAAAAATAGAGTAATATGCATGAGAAATAACTGCGCTGTAATATGTGTCTTCTTTTAACCCGAAAATCTCAGGCTGGATATGTTTTTCATTGCTGATCTTCTGTATGATTAAAGCAAGGTTTAGCTCATTCTCTGCCCTCGAAAGGTAAATCCTGTATTCGGAATCCATGCCTAAAACCTTCTTTAATAATCTCGTAAAATATCCGGTGATTATAAGCAGTCAGATGCTTTTTCGCTATCTGCTTTCCAAGATTCTCATCCTTTTCAGCAAGCATCTCAAGCATCTCAGCTCTGGAAATAACATGAACATCAGCATCAGCAAGAATCCTTATCCTTGCGCTGTTTACACAGGCCTCGATTCTCTTTTTATTCTCAGAGCTTTCAATAAATACAGCTATATCCAGATCAGACCCCTTCTTTTGTTCCCCAGCAGCATAAGACCCAAAAATAACAGCTGAAAAAAAAGGAGTTTCTTCATTAATCTGCTCCCTCAGCGCATCAATAGCCTGTCTTGCTGAGCAGCCCGTCCTTTCATAATTGCACAAAGCAATATAATAGAAAGACATCTCATTATTAAGATTTAGCCTTAAAATTCCGGAATTTCCAACTTTCTGCTCAATCAGAACATTCTCTTTCTTTAAAAGATTAACAGCCAAAGCCAGGGCATTGTTTGAATTGCATCCTGACTCTTTTTTAATCTCTTTTCTTGTAAAATCCATAAACGGATTCTTGGCAAAAACCCTAAAAATCTTAAGCTGTTTTTTTGTAATCATCTTAATCCATTAACCACTTTATTGGTTATATTAAACCAATATCTTGGTTATTTATATCCTTTTCGGTTTGATATTAAACTCAAGAAAGCAAAAAAGATGCTGGAGCTAGTGGCAAGCCGATAGTTCATCTAACAATCCTGAAAATAAAGTTCAGAAGCCTTCACAGGAAACTAAAAAAAGTTGGCCTGCTTGGGAACAAACATTGCGAAAAGAATAAGCAATAATTTTTTACTTCGATTGTTTCCACAATACTTCAAAAAAGCTTCTATAACTATCTGCTACTTGCTTGCTTTTTATTAAAATTGCATGATAAGGTTCATCCCAAACAAATATAGCAACTTTATCTCCATAAATTGCTGTTGCAGACGGAAAAGAAGGAAATTTTGGCAAATATTTTATCTGCATAAGACTTCTTTTAGCAATATTCTTAACTTCCTTGGTCAAAACCTTAACTCTAATTTTTGATTTGTTCATTTGCTTATTAAATTGAAGATAAAAATATGGCAAAACTTTCTGGATGTATCCTTCTTCCTCAAAGACAACATAATCTTTTTTCTCTTTCAAAATATCTTTCAAAACAGATTTAAGTCCTTCCTTTCCTTTGTATATCTCAACAACAGATTCGCTTCTTGGAAGAGCCATATAATTTTGCAATTCCGGAAGAATCATTTCAATCTCTTTTTCTCTTTCTCTAATATAATCTAATAATTTTTCTGGATTTGATGCAGAATAATATTTTCTGTTTTCTTTAATAACATATGACACCAAACCTTTTTCTCGCAACTTTTCCAAAGTATCGTAAATATTTGTTCTATGTAACCCTGTTTCCTGTGCAATTTTGCTCACTAAAGAGGAACCTATCTTTAGTAAAGTTAAATATACTTCAATCTCTCCTTTAGCTAATCCTGCTCTTTCAAGTACCTTTTTATCCATATTCTGTTTAAACTCTCCTTATAATATATAAACCCTTCTATTGCTGTCTAATTTTAGACAACAAAGATTTATGTTTTCTCTTAAAATACCTTTTTAGGAGGCAATCAAAATGTATGACAAAATTGAAACCAGAAAATATATTGGACGAGCAGGTCAGGAAGATGTGGTAAAAGATCTATTCCAAAATAATGCAATCCCGAATGGTTCGGCAAGAGTATATCAGCAAAATCGCGATACAGGTTATCCTGGCTTGATTGAGGACAATACTTTTGTTGAGGTCTATTCCGGAGACGAAGGATTAGCCAAGAAAATTGACGAGTTATTAAACAGGATTGGATTCTCACAGCATGGATAAAAAACCTGTCCCTTATCCTCTTACATTATGACAATTCGTTTTATATGAATATCAAGATAAAACACACCAGATATTCAATTTTTAGCTAGGTTCATTCAACATATACTCTTTTCTTTCTGTCAAATGGTGGACAAGCAATTGCTAAAAGAGTAAGTCCCTTTAAGTGCTTATATTTAGTTCCTTTTGGATAGAAAACGCAATCTCCCTTTTTCAGGTGATATTTTTTTCCATTAATTGCACAATCACCCTCTCCTTCTAAAACATAATATGCTACATCACTCTCTTGATCATATCCTAATCTTACATCATTTCCAATTTTTCTCACCTTTGCGAGATTGAAATTTTTGGTTTTTAGGATATCTGCTGTTTTTGTCGCTCAGTGATCATTTTCTTCCAATTCATTTGACCTGATTATTAGTGGTTCTCTCATAATAAAGAATATACTTTTTATTGTTTAATAAACTTTCGCTGAGCCCAAAAACTTTTTCGGCAACTTAGTTTTTATGATACCCAACAAAAATCATAAACATTTAAATATAATAGTATTTACTTCTTAATCACTATGCAGGAATTCAGCAAAATAGAAGAAAAATGGAGAAAGCGCTGGGAAGAGGAAAATATCTTCCAGGCCAAAGAAGACCCAGCCAAAAAGAAATTCTACTGCCTTGAGATGTACCCATACCCAAGCGCATCATTCCTTCACATGGGCCATGTCCGCAACTACACAATCGGAGATGCATACGCAAGATTCAAAAGAATGCAGGGCTTCAATGTCCTCTACCCAATGGGCTATGACTCATTTGGCCTGCCAGCAGAAACAGCAGCAAAAAGCCAGGGCATACACCCCGGGGAATACACAGAAAACTCAATCAAAAAAATAATGGAATACCAGAAAGCCCTAGGCTGCAGCTATGACTGGTCAAGAACACTCTCAAGCCACAACCCGGATTACTACAGATGGAACCAGCTGTTCTTCATAAAGCTCTTTGAAAAAGGCCTGGCCTACAGAGCCAAAGCCCCTGTAAACTGGTGCGAAAAATGCCAGTCAGTTCTTGCAAACGAAGAGGCAGAAGCAGGCAAGTGCTGGAGATGCGACAGCGAAGTATCAAAAAAACACCTCGACCAATGGTTCTTTAAAATAACCCAATACGCAGACCAGCTCCTGGATGAACTTGAAACAATAGAATGGCCTGAAAAAATAAAAACAATGCAGAAAAACTGGATAGGCAAAAGCTATGGCACAGAGATAGACTTCAGCATAGGCGATGAAAAATGGCCTGTCTTCACAACAAGGCCCGACACTATATTCGGCGTAACATTCATGGTAATATCAGCCCAGCACCCAAGGCTAATGGAACTTGTATCAGAAGACCAAAAATCACAAGTAGCAGGATTTGCAAAAAAATCAAAGCCATCAGAAGAAGAAACCGAAATAATGGAAAAAGAAGGAGTCTTTACAGGAGCTTATGTTACAAACCCAGTCAACAATGAAAAAATCCCATTATGGGCAGGAAACTTTGTAGTCGTAGACTATGGCTCAGGCATGGTAATGGCAGTCCCTGCACATGACCAGCGCGATTACGAATTTGCACAAAAATACAGCCTACCAATAAAGCAGGTAATACAGCCTAATAAAAAAACAGAAGAGAAAAAAGCATTTGCAGGAGAAGGCACACTCATAAACTCAGAACAATTTAACAGCCTAAAAAGCACAGAGGCAAAAAAAGCAATCACAGAATTCTTAGAAAGCAAAGGCCTTGCAAGAAAAGCAACAAACTACAAAATCAGAGACTGGCTTGTCTCAAGGCAGAGATACTGGGGCACCCCAATACCAATGATACACTGCGATATTTGCGGAACAGTCCCAGTTCCAGAAGACCAACTGCCAGTGCTGCTTCCAAAACAAGTAGACTTCAATGCACCAAACCCATTGCAGTCAAGCCAGGAATTCATAAACACAGAATGCCCAAAATGCCATCAGCCAGCAAAGCGCGAAACAGACACAATGGGAGGCTTTGTAGATTCATCATGGTACTTCCTGAGATACTGCGATTCCCAGAACCAAAACCAGCCATTCAGCAAAGAAAAAGCATCATACTGGATGCCAGTGGACCAGTACATAGGCGGGGCAGAGCACGCAGTAATGCACTTAATGTACGCAAGATTCTTTGTAAAAGCACTCAGGGACATGGGCTATGTAGACTTCAGCGAGCCATTCAACAGGCTATTCAACCAAGGCATAGTCTACAAAGACGGCGCAAAAATGTCAAAGTCAAAATGCAATGTGGTTTACCAGACAGACATCTCAGAAAAATACGGCATAGACACAGCGCGCCTTTTCCTCATGACAGTAGCATCCCCTGAAAAAGCACTTGAATGGAATGATTCAGGAGTAGAAGGCTCTTACAGGGCAATAAAAAGAATATTCTCAATGCATGAAAAAACAAGCGAAGCAGATCCAGGCGCAATAACACAAAGCATAATGCATAGGACAATAAGAGACTCAACAGAGCTTATTGGCAAATTCCAGTACAGCAAAGCCCTTGTCCAGATAATGGAATATGCAAACCACCTGCACTCACTTGAAGAAATACCAGAAGAAGCATATAAAAATCTTCTATTGATGCTTGCACCTTTCACACCCCATATATGCGAAGAGCTATGGGAAAAAATAGGAGAAAAGCCATTCATAAGCCTTGCACAATGGCCTTCCTGTGACCCTAAAAAAATAAACATGGAAGCTGAGCAGGA
>PWVO01000056.1 GCA_003561825.1 Candidatus Woesearchaeota archaeon
AGGAGAAACCTTTCGGTTTTCAAGAGTATACGGCTGCCTGCAGTACCTGCACCTTATGTGGCCGTCATTATAAAACTTAGGTGCAACATCCTCATTAACAACCCTTGAAACACAGTTATCATTCTTGCACAGCAGATAAACAAACTTCTCCGCAACATTTCCGTCCCGGATATAGCTCACCGTAGGATCAGGAGAAATCATTGCAGCCACCTTAAGCTCTCTCTCATTGAATTTAGCAAGATTAGTTTTTAAAAAAGACTTGTCATGCTTATGGTTTGATGAAGCAGTTGAGTTATATCCTCTTCCAATAAGCTCAATCTTAGGGCTTATCTCTTCAGCAGCGCCTATATGAAGATGGTCAAGAACAGCCCCGTCTCCAATATCCCCTACAAATTTGTTTTCATAATCTTTTCTGTTGGTTGCTTTTCTATTAAGCCTGTTATTGCCAAACTGCACTTCAGCAGGAAGCCTCCCGTCATAAATCAAATGCTCTCCGCTCATAACCTCCTTGACTATTGCCTTCCTCATAAAAATCCCGTTTTCAGCCTGCACAAATAAAAAAGCTCTGGGATCAAAAAGCACCTGATTATCAATCTCAGCAAACTCGCTGTTAATTGGCATAGGGTGAAGAAGCTTTGCATTGCTTCCACCCATCTTGTCTAATGTAATCCTGTAATCTTTCGTGAGCTGATGTATTTTTGCCCTGTCTTCTTCACTCATTCTTTCAAACTGGTTTCTTGTCATATAATAAAACTGCGCCCACTTTAGAACATCTTCTACTGTTTCTTCTCTTGTTACCTCAACTCCTCTTGACCTGAGAATCTCCTCAAGGCTCTCTGGCATTGCATTGCAGTCATCAGCAGCCCATCTTATCTCAGTATTATCAAAATTAGAAAGAGCAAGAGACAGAGATCTTATAGTTCTCCCCCTCAGCAGATCACCGCCAAACCCAATCCTAACATTGTCGAGGCTCTTGTCATTAAGCATATAAATAGTAAAAAGGTCAAGAAGAGCCTGGGTAGGATGCTCATTCCTCCCATCTCCGCCATTTATCATTGGAATCTTAGAAACATCAGCAGCCCACTGCACAGATCCGTCAAGGCTGTGCCTCATAACAATAGTATCAAAGTGATTAGCATTCATCATCTTTAAAGTCTCTCTTATTGACTCTTTCTTCATTATCCCAGTTCCTTCTCTTCCGCTAAAACCATCATGGCTACCCCCAAGCTCATGAATTGCAGTCTTAAAGCTGGTTAAAGTCCTTGTACTGTCCTCATAGAAATTATAAGCAAGCTTCTTGTTCTTCAAGACCTCAGAATATCTTTTTCCGGCTTTCTCATCATCATGATACTTTTCAGCGCTCTTGCATAAGTAAAGAATATCATCTCTTGAGAAATCCATTGCTGAAATAATGTCCCTGCCTGAAAACCTTTCCATATTAAAAAATAAACCTTCTATTAGAAATATAAAAATATTACTATCCGCCAATAATCATTTCCAATTACTCTTTTTTTGAAATATATACCCTGTAGCCAGAAAACTTTGCAATTGCTTCAACATTCCCAAAAACCCCAAGCATCTTTTCCTCAAGCATCTTCCCTCCTTTCCTGTGCTTTGCAACCATCTGCAAAAACCCGCCCTTCTTAAGATAATCCTTGGCCTCCTCAATAATCCTAAAGCACAGCTCCCTGCCAGCAGACATCGGAGGGTTAGAAAGAATAGTGTCAAACTCACCCAAAACCCCGGAATAAAGGTCGCTGAAAACCACATAAGCATTCTCCACTTTATTAAGCTCAACATTCATCTTAGCAAGCTTCAGAGCCCTCTTGTTCACATCAGACAAAATAACCTTTGAATTGGGAAAAGCCTTTGCAACAGCAATACCAACAGCCCCGTAGCCGCATCCAAGATCAAGCACATCCCACTTATTTTCAACAGCACAATTCTCAATCAAGACCTCTGTGCCCCTGTCAACTTTATCTTTAGAAAAAACACCAGAGCCAGAATAAAACTCAAGCCTTATCCCCCTAAGCACAGCGCTTATCTTCTTAAGATTTAAAGCACTTCTCTGGTTTTGCGAATAATAATGCTCTGCCATAAAACCCTTCAAAGTCACATAATCTGAAGCAGGCTGAAAACAAGCCTGTCAGCAGCCCTCACAATCTCCCACTCATCAGTCCCCTGGACAATAATACACTCATCCTCCAGATAAACCTTTGTTTCATCCCCATAGTCAAGGACAATAACTGCAGTCCCATTCCCGGCATCTTCGCATGTCTTCACAATCAAATCACCATCCGGCTCAAGCGCAGCTCCTCTTGTAGGAATATTTAGTATCTCGTAATAAGTCCCAGTAATCCTAACTATCTCAATCCCAGCAATAGCAATAACAGGCCCAGGATCCTTAGGCACACTTACAAATATCTCATCAGCTCCAGTGACCTTTTCATAAACCCCATAATCAATATGAATATCCTCTACTTCCCTGGGCCCAAACCTTGCCTCTACTATGTATCCCCTGTTCTCTATCTGAATCTCAGTAAACCATGTTCCCCCTATTTTTGCAAAATCAAAGCCATTGTAGGTGTAGAACTCATCTACAAAAATCTGTTCAGGAGAATAAAAAAACCTTATGCTGAAAAAAAGTCCAATAAGAAGAAGAATAAAAGCAACAGCTATTAAAAAAGCCTTATTGCTTCCCTGGCTCCTGTCATTAAAGTCGTCATTTTCACTGGCTTCTTTTTTATTCTCATCATTATTCTCTTTTTTTTCAGGTTCCATCTTACTCAATCACGCCCAAAAGCCCATAAACAAGCCTCTCATAAAGCATAATAAACCCATGCACGCTCTGCCCCTCTATCCTTATGCAGTTATCCTCAATCCCAATCTTTGTCTCATTTGATTCCATAAAATATATCACAGGAAGTGTTGGCATTGCATTATCGCATGTGATTGTCTTTTCAGTATATTCAGTTTCTTTTGTAAAGCCAAGTTCAGCATAAACTTTAAAACTGTCCCACAAAACCTCTGACAGCTCAAGAGAAATTAAGGCAATGCTTTCCCTGAAAGGATTTTCAGGATCATAAGTAATATACACCATATTATTGTCCTTTATCTTATCCAAAACAGCAGGTTCAAGTTCAATATGGTCAATATCTGCAGGGAAATTGTAAAAAGCCATGCTTTTCCCATCAATCACAGTATACCACAGATTGCTTCTGTCAGGCCTGCTGAAACTGTACTTCCCGTACCTGTTAGAATTGCTTCCGCCTGAAATAAAAAAGCCAATAGTGCTAAGCAGCATAAGAGCAACTATTAAGGCACTGCCGTACAATATCATCCTTTCCTTTTTTTTTCCTCTTCTGCGCATAAAAAGCAGAAATTGTTTCATTTATTTATATCTTTTTGTTTGTTTCGGATTATGCCTTATTCAAATAAGCAGTTTTGAATCTCCATTTAATATGGTAAGCCCTACTTTAAGAAAGAGCAACCCTATTCTAAATTTTTATATCATATTTAGCCTTTTTAGGCATCTGTCTTAAAAATCCGAAACCTTTATATTTAATAAATAAAAACTAAGCAAAAAGGGGTGATTATTTTGGTTATGAAATCTAAAAAGCACATTAGAAAAAAGCCAGGCAGCTCAGAAGCAATTAATGAAAAAGATGTATTTAAGCTTCCCAAAGACAGGTCAATGACTTATGCTTTGGTCTTCTTAATTCTGGGAACCCTAATCACAGCCGGCATATTGGTCTTTTACCAGCAGAGAGGAGAAGAAGCACAGAAGGATGTAGCTGCAATTGTAAATGGTGAGGTTATCACAATTGCCAAAGTTAACCAGGCTCATGATGAGCTTTTAATGAGATACGGACAACACGGAGAATTAATCACAAAGGAAATGGCTCTTGAGAATTCTATAGATGAGCTTCTTATTATGCAGGAAATTGAAAAAAAGGGTTTGACAGCCAGCCAGCAGGAAATCTCAGATGCTATTGATGAATTAAAGATGCAGCTGGCATTCTCTGGCATGGATTTTGACGAATGGATGCAGTTAGAAGGAATTGACATGGATTTTCTTGAAGATGCCTTGTCGCTTCAGGTTAAGTATAGCAAATTATTTGAAATATTATTCTCTGACATTACTGTAACTGAATCAGAATTGATAGAGTTTTACAATAATAATAAAGAAGAATTTTTTATGCCAGATATGGTAAGGGCAAGCCACATCCTGGTTGACTCAAGAGAAGAAGCAAAGTCATTAATTGAGCGCATTGGCCAGGGAGAGGATTTTGCTGGTCTTGCAATGCAATTTTCAACCTGCCCTTCAGGACAAAATGGAGGAGACTTAGATTATTTCCAGAGAGGCCAGATGGTAAAAGAATTTGAGGATGCGGCATTTGCACTTGAGCCAGGCAGCATCTCAGAAATTGTTGAGACAGATTTTGGATACCATATAATAAAAGTTACAGACAAAAAGCAGGAAGGGATTGCATCATTTGAAGAAGCAAGAGAGAGCCTTGAATATTATCTCTACTCAGATTTGCAGCAAAATGCATATCTTGAATACATAGAAAGCCTAAGAGGAAAAGCAGATATCCAAATATTTATGAGCTAATCAAATAAAAGTAACCACTTGTTGGTGACTCAAAACCAAAAAGCTTATAAATCTACAATTATTCACTCTTATATTAATTTGGGGGATTAGATAAAAATGGATCAGATACGAATAAAAAAGAAAACTCTTTACATCTCTTTGGCAGTTTTGCTTTTGGTTGTTGGGGGAGTTTTTGCTATATCATTCTTAAGCAATAATAAAGAAAAAGATACATCAGGCGGCGAGACAATAACAGGCTACACTGTCCTGGAAATAAAAGAAAGCCTTGCTAAGTGCCTCACAGAAAGCGGGGCAGTATTTTACGGAACAGAATGGTGCGGCTTCTGCACAAGGCAGAAAGAGCAGTTTGGAGACTCATTTAAGTTTGTAAATTATGTTGAATGCACTGAAGAGCAGGAAAGATGCTCAGAAGCAGGAGTAAGCGCATACCCAACATGGTTTATTAATGGGCAGCTCTCACCAGGCATGAAAACACTGGAGCAGCTTGCAGCATTGTCTGGGTGCGAATATGATGAAAGCAAAGCAGAAACAGGCAGCGGGCAGGAGCAAGAGGTTGAAGGTCAGATAATTATCCTGAATGATGAAAGGTGCGAGGAATGCGCACTTATCTCGAATATGGTGGGCCAGCTTCAGGCAATGTTCCCCGGATTCCCAATTGATGAAATAGACTACAGTGAGGATGATGGCAAAGAAATCTACACACAATCAGGACTTACATACCTGCCAGCAGTACTTTTCAGCCCATCTGTAAGAGACCACAGCAATTACAATGAAGTGCAGGACTACCTAGATGAAAAAGGAGATTTCCTTTCATTGAGAGTTGGAGGAAGATTCAACCCAACAAAAGAAATATGCGACAACGGTATAGATGACACAGGCAATGGCCTGATAGACTGCGAGGACCCAGACTGCATTGATACACTTATCTGCAATCCAGATCTTTTTGCTGAATGCGCAGCAGAATTCGGTGTTTCACCAGAAACAGTAATCTTTTACTACACAGAAACATGCCCTTGGTGCACACTAATGATCCCAGGCATAGAAGAGCTTGAGCAGGAAGGCTACAGCTTCATATGGGCAG
>PWVO01000183.1 GCA_003561825.1 Candidatus Woesearchaeota archaeon
ATCTAAAACATTATTTACAATAATTATATTGTCCAGATCCCAATACCCCATGTTTGATTCTTCTCTTTTCCAGGCATTTGCAGCATAAAAAAACAGAACTTCAGGATTAAGACCAGTTTTATCTCTTACCCTTGCCTTATCTTCATTCTTGAAATTTCTTGCTTTATACTCTAAACCATCAAAATGGGGATTCCCTGTTATCTCTAAATTTTCTTCTTTAAACCCTTCTTTTAGCATATCTCTCTTGGCATAAGAATCCATAATAGCTATCCTTTCAGGTAAAAATCTTAATTTCTCACCTGAATGTATGTCATCAAACCTCATAGAATAATTGCCCCAGAAATCCAGAACAGCAAGTGTTGTGATGCCTGCTTCCCTGCCTGCCAAAGTAATTGTTTGCTCAATAACATTTTCATTCTTTTCATCCTGTGCGCTTGTACCGGTAATTATTAGATCAAGAGGCAACTCTTTCTCCAAAAGCCTTTTCATTGAATCCACAGAAACATCATTTAAGCCATAATTATCCATTCTTTTGTATTTAATCCCATTATTTTCAAGAATTGATTCTGAATATTCATGGCCGATTACAGCAATATCTACTTTGCCATCAAGGGACAATTTCTTTATAACTGGTATTATTGCATTCATTCCTCCTGGATGCCAGGATGTTGCCAGAACTTTTGGTTTCATGAACAATTTAAACATACCATTATTTATAAATTTTTTGATTTTGTAACCTCTTCTAAGTAATCACTAATTTCTATTTAGAACTACCCAAAAATCCTTCCTACCCATAGCCCCACAAAATAAGTTATTATTATAACAACAACAGCAATAACAAGATGCTCCATTACAACATTAAAAGGCCTCTTATTCTGCTTCTTTGCAATATGGTAGCTGAAAACACCGAGCAGGGAAAGCCCCCACACAGCACTGACAATAATCGCAGTAAGCAGCTGGAAAGCAAGAATAGGAAAAATAAAAGTCACAGAAAAAACAAACTTAAAAAAAAATGTAGACAAAGTTGACTGCCAGACCTCTTTTGCAGAATGCTTGTTCTCAGACTCTTCAGAAATGTGAATTCCAAGAGCATCAGAAAAAGCATCAGCAATAGCAATAGTAAGAATCCCGCCGATAATAACAAGCATAGACTGAGTTCCTGAGTATAGGCCAATCATCAGGCCAAGAGTGGTAATGATCCCTGAAGTTGCTCCAAAGCAAAATCCAATCCTATGCGAATGATTCATTAAAGCAAACAAATAAACTCATTTCTTAAATAAGTTTTGGTGATGTATCTTAATTCCAGCAAGTTTTATATACTAAACAAGCTTATGGAAAAAAATGCAATACAAATTAATCTGCTTTGACATGGACGGAGTTATATTCAGAGATATAAACTTCTGGATCGAGCTCCACAAAGCATTCGGAACACTGGAGCAGGGCATCCAGCTTACAGAAAAATATCTTTATACAAACTACCAAAAGCTTGTAGAGGAAGTTGTGGAAAAACTGTGGAAAGGCCGGGATGCAAAGCCATACTATGATCTGGTAAACTCTGTTGAATACCTGCCCGGAGTTAAAGAAACATTTACTGAGCTCAGGAAAAGAGGCTTCAAGACAGCAATTATCAGCTCATCAAGCATAGACGCAGCAAGAAGAGTGCAGAAAGACCATGGCATAGACTACATCTTTGCAAACGAGCTTGTCATCAGAGAAAGCAAAATAACAGGAGAATTCATCTGGCCAATAGGCCCCGGAAAAGAAAAAAAAGCAGAAATAATGAAAAACCTGTGCTCTGAAATTGGAATTCTTACAAAACAGGCCATTTACATAGGAGACAGTGATAATGACATTGAGGCATTCAGGCACGCAGGCCTCTCAATCGCATTCAACTCATCATCAGCTGAATTAAAAAAAGCAGCAACATACACAGTTGATACAAACAATCTTTCAGACATACTGAAACTGATTCCATAGCGGATTCTCAATAAATTTTATAAACAATAAAAAAATCACCTTAAAAATGCTTGACCTAAAGCCATTAATCGAGCAGGTATTTGTACCCAGGAAAGGAGAGAATGTCATTATCCTGAATGACTTCCCTGAGGATAGCCTTGAGATAGACAATGACTACATACAGAGAAGAAACTTCGCAAGGCAATGGCACCATGATTTTCTTGAGCTTTCCAAAAAAAACAAATTCAAAGTCCAGGAGATAATAACATACGAGCCCACAAAAGCAGCAAACAAGCCCCTTCCAAAAAAAGCAGTACAGTCAGGAAAAGAGCTTGATTTGCATAAAGTGCTTAACTCCCTCGGCAAAAAAGACATAGTCCTTGCAGTAACAAGATACTCGGCAACAGCCTTTATCAAAGACCTTGCAGAAAAGAAAAAATTCAGGGCAGCATCAATGCCAGGTGTGACAATCAGCATGACTGGCTTCATGGCTGACTATAAAAAAATTGCAGAAAAATCAAAAATTCTCGCAGAAAAGCTCACAAAAGCCAATGCGTGCGAGGCAGAATTCTCAACAGGCCACAAAGTATATTTTGACCTAAGAGCATACAAAGCAAAAACAGACGACGGCAACATAAAATCTCCCGGAACATGCTGCAACCTCCCTGCAGGCGAGGCATTTATCTGCCCATACGAAGGATTTGAAAAAAGCCTTGGCAAAAGCATGACAAGAGGGCAGATCCCGGCATTCTTAGGAGAGGAAAAAGTAGTCTTTAACATTGAGGAGAACAAAATAGCAGAAATAACAGGCATAGGCCCGGAAGCAGAAAAAATAAGAGAGTTCCTTGATAAGGATCAGGCCAGAAAATACATAGCAGAGCTTGGCCTGGGATGCAATGACAAGGCAGAGTTCTGCGGAATGACAATACAGGACGAGAAAATAGAAGGCATGCACTTTGCCTACGGCTTTAACGGCCATTTCGGCGGAGCAATAACACATGAAAAATTCTCAAGCCCGGAAAACATACTCCACCAGGACATAGTTTACAGCCTTGAATCAAAAGCCCATATCAAATCCCTTTCTTTAATAAATTCCAGAGGCAGAAAAGAGGCAATAATAAAAGACGGAAAATACACAAGCGGGATTTTTCAATAAGCGATACTTTGCCTGCATAAATCTAGGAAATTTTAAATAGTAATGTATACATTATACAATATTAATGGAGTTTTCTGAAAAAGAGCAGAAAAAAGAGGAGATAAGGTCAAGGAGGAGAAAGATAATCCTTGCATTAATTATTCTTATCCTTATCCATATAATTCTTAACATTATAAGAGTTAGTGTAACAAGAGAGCAGGCAGACTATGAGACAGAGCCTTATATTTTTTCAATAGAATACGAGGCAGAAGAGCCAGACATAATAGAAAGCTGCGTTGAAAAAGAATATGAATGGAGTTATGAATGGCTTGGGTGGAATAATGACAGAGAAGGCTATGTCTCACCTAATTTAAGGATAAAAAACCTTGAAAATAAAAGCGGAGAGTTTTCTGTAGAGTTTGCATTCTTTGATAACTCGCTTTATCCCTATGATAACTTTCATCGCAGATCGTATGACACAGTTGAAGACATTTTGCCGTGGGATGCAGCATCAATGCACAGCAGTGTAATGAAAAAGCACCTTGCTCCAGGAGAAGAAGCTATAATAACATCATATACCCAGGAAAGGTCTCCTGACACAGTCTACTGGGCATATGCAAATATTGATGCCCCTAAATATGAGATATGCAATTTTACAATAGAGAACATCTCAGTTACTAAAAATATAACAACTGTAACATACAGGACAGAAAAGACAAAAACCAATGTAACAAAATCCGCTACTTTGTGGCAGCTTCTGCTTGATTTTATAAAGAACAGATAAGGTATCAGCAAATGAAAAATCTTATTAATTATGAGTGCTTGGTAGGACATTATAACTAAATAAAGAGAAGTGTAAAAATGAAGATGAACCTGAAGAACTATGATGTAATGGACATCGGCCTGATAAAGCTGTCAGTAATGTTCATAGCACTTTTCCTAGTTTCAGCATGGCCAGGGTTTGCAGGCTTTGTAACAGGAACTCACTGGGCAATATTCCTGGTGATAGGCATAGTGCTTGCAATAAAGCCCCTGGTAAAAACTTGGAAATAGGATTGTGTATCTTTGAAGGAATCGCATTTTGTAATAACCAAAAATGAAAACTGCCCAGTTATGCCAGCATATTGAAAGAGATTTTATCAGGCCAGGCCTTAAAGACGAGAACTGGGCAGCCAGGATTAGCCATTCTGAAGAACTGCTGGCAGAAAATTTCAGAAAAAGATCAATGGGCTTGATGTTTGATTTTGCAGAAAGCATAAGCAAAGTATTCACAGCAGTCTTTCCTTCAGAAAAAGTAATGCAGAAGATTCTTGATTTAAAAGTGCACGATGCAATGCTTTTTGTCCATCACCCATTGATATGGGACATAAGAAAAGCCCCTGAGGTTTTCCAGCAGATAGACAGAGAACTTTTGCAGAAATTCAGGGAAAAAAGAATCTCAATTTACGCTTTGCATGTTCCATTGGACAATTTTGGAGAATACTCAACAAGTGTAAGCCTTGCAGAAGCATTGGGGATTGTTCCGGAAAAGCCATTTGCCCCATACTTTGGAGCTTTATGCGGAGTTTTCGGAAAAACAGAAACCTCAAATTTGCAGGACTTAAGAAAAAAATTTCAGAGCGCAGCAGGCCACAATATTAGCTTGTACAATTACAGCAGCAGTGAAATCACTGGAAGAAAAGCAGCAGTAATAGGGGGCGGAGGCAACAGCATAGATTTCCTCAGGGAAATTTCAGAGAATAAAGTCAGTGTTTTATTGACAGGCATTGCAGCAAAAAACAGCCATTCTGCTGAAGCCCACAGGTTTGCCGAGGAGCATAAGATAAGCATACTGGGCGGCACACATTATTCTACAGAGAAGTTTGCATGCATCAGGATCACAGAATATTTCAGGAGATTAGGCCTTGCCTCAGAATTCATAGAAGACATCCCTGTCATGGAGGACATGTAGCTTTATCTTTTATTTTCTTCTTCATCATGCCGGATATAACCTCTTAGCACAATGCCATTGACAATGTTTCTTTTTAGCCTTAATGGTACTTCATTGAATGATCTTTTGGCATAAATGTTAATCTTTCTGTTTAAACCCCTGATTTTCCGGAGCCTTTCTGCAGATTCTTGCGGCACTTCAGTTTCAGCGAAAATGTCTATGTCACTTTCTTCTAAATCCTCTCCTAAGCAATAGCTGCCAAAAAGCACAATAACCCTTGGCTGCAGAATTTCCCAAATCTTTTCAACAGCCTTTGTTTCCTTTAATCTAAGAAGATTGTCAATCTTTTTGTAAAAGATGTAATCCTCTGATTCCATTTCAGCCCTGTAAACCGGAAAAACCCTTTTTCCAAAAATCTTATTCTCTTTTTTTATTATTTTTTCATTGCAAAGCTTCTTGAGGCACGCAGTAACAGAGGTATGCGCCAGCCCTGATTTTTGGCTTATTTCTTTAAGATAATGCTCTTTTGAAGGCTCATCAAAAAAAACTCTTGCAACCTTCAATATATTATAATTATGTAACATATGTTACAATAATGAATTACAATATAAAAAACTTGCGGAAAAGA
>PWVO01000137.1 GCA_003561825.1 Candidatus Woesearchaeota archaeon
ATCACTTGCAAAAACCAGAGTATCCATCCCTCTCAAACCGGGAATTGATTCTATTAATGCTTCAGTGGCTGCTGCAATTGTTATTTATGAAGCATTTAAGCAAAGATTATAAAGATGGTCAATTGAAAAGGTAAGTTCCTGTTTGAAAAAGTAAAATCCACAGATGGCTGATTAGTTGAAAACGCTTGATTTACGGTCTTCTCAAAAGGTTTATTTCACCGATTTTTGATGACTTAAGCTCTCATTTGGGTTAAAATATATTCTATAAGAGGCAAAACCACCTGATTTTGGGCGCATTGAATTAGAGGTGGGATTTTAGCTAACCATTTGCAGGAGTAAATTCCACCCTTCAGATGTTGGTCTTTTTCGGTTAAGGTTGGTAGCGCCTCTTATAACGATTTACTTCTTGAGAAGGTATGGGCGCAGAGTGACCTTATCAGCTGGGATAAGTTTAGCGCCCATTCTTCTAAGAGTTTCTTCTCCGTAGAGCGAGGCAAAGACCTCGTATGGGGTTTTATTGCCTAGATTCGCTCTTTTGTATGAGTTGATATGATTCATCATAAGTACGACCTCTTCCTGAATGAAGGGCTCCAGAGAGGTTCCCTTGGCGATGATCCGTCGGATCAGGGTATGGTTGTTTTCAACTGCCCCCTTCTGATAAGAAGCCTGTGGATCACAGTAGAAGACACGTGTTCTGCAGTCACCCTGCGGATCTGATTCAATCGCCGAAGGATTAGAAAACTCGCTACCGTTATCTCCGAGTAGCACCTGGAACAGCCTGCGGAAGGAGTCCGGATGCAGATCAAGATAAAGTCTGTTGAAGATGTCGATGACAGACTGCGAGGTGTTGGCATCTCTGATGAAGGCAAGCATGAACTGGGGCACGGTAAAATGCAGGGTTAGAAGGACCTTGCCGCCTTTCCTGCCCTCTACGGAGTCCATTTCTACGACAGGAGTACCCGGGTGCCGGGCCGTGAAGTCCAGGAAATCCTGATAAGTCCGCCCGATGCGGCACTTCCTATCCACCTTGAAGCCATCCTTCTTCTTTTTTCGTTTACCCATGCGCACGACACGGGGCATGTCAAGGTTCCTGGCGCTAAAGATACCGACCCCTACATAATTGTAGAGGGTACGTTCATCCACCATGATCTCATCTGTATGGCTGGCGCAGATATGGTGAAGGGACTGGCCTTGCATGATGAGGGGGCTTATTAGGGAATCCAGCCTCAAGGCCTCCTCCTCGTTAAGCTGTACCCCTTGCCGTGATTCTGAACGGACTGCTTCATATTCCCTTTGTGCTTGGGTTGCAGAGTAGATCCTTTTCTCCAATGTGCAGGACCTTCGTAGTTCACAGCCATTGCAAACATAGGGTGGCTTTGACAGCCTGTGGCATATTTGTTTGCGGTAGTCAGGGCACAAAGATGAGCAGCGATGGGAATTGCAGAAGCAACAGGCACGGTTACACTTCTGATTACCGCAAAGCCGACGGGCAGAACAGTCTCTCCGGATGAGACAGTCGTTGAAGCCCTTTCCATAGGCGCCTGTCTTCTTGAACTGGATATGGTTTTTGACTTCTTTGGAGATGGTGGTTGGATCCTTACCTAGCTCTCGTCCGATGCTCTTAAACGATTCATTTCTCTGTATCCAACTTTCAATGATGATTCTCTCTTCTTGAGTCAGATGCCTGTTCTTGTTCATAAGTACCTCCTTACGAGGCGCTACCTAAGACATCATAACTCTTTGAAAGATTAACTTCTACCATGAATCTCGAAAAAGGTTAATAGACAAAGTAAATGCAATCGGTTGCGTTTAGTAAACCTCTGAAGGAATGTAAGGGCAAAGCCCCAGTGAGGCCTGATAGGATGAGTTTTTGGATGACAGGCTAATAAAAAAATGGTTGTGGATATGCCGCTCATGTGGATTTTATGGATAACCCAAAAACAGGGTTAACCACAAACTCCACAATCGCTTGGACAACGCAAAAGCAGCGTTGCCCACATACCCACAACCACGACGACTAATTTTATATATTTTAAAAAACAGAACCAACTCGAAAAACTAATTTCCACATCAAGTCTCACAGGGGTGGATTTTACTTTTTCAATTAAAGTAATTGTAACTATTCAGGGGTGACAAACAAGTAAATACGGGCAAATCGCTGGTGAAGTTATAACAAAATAGTCACAATAAAAATTGCGCCATGAAACAGAACTAATAATTCACAGTCCTTTTAAGCGTCTGATTTAATGATTATCGGGGGAAATTTATCAGATATTTTGGCTATCCGGCATCGCTGGAATACACAGAGTCAAATGTAGGGGGATTACCATTAAAAATATCTATAATAGTAAGATAGACATTGGCATCTTGCTTTCTCAGTGTTGAGATAAGGCTGGCAATTTTTACGTAGGTTCTCGCACCTTCGTTGGAGCGGAACCCGCCGGAAACCTTTATCTTGTTTTTAAAAAAGCGGGCACCGCGCTCGGAGCCGTTGTTGTCGAAGGGCACTTCAAAATTCGTAAGGAAGCGCAGATGCTCTTCTTTATATTCCGTAAGCCTTTTCAAAAGCAAGCGCTCATCGTTGTAATAGGGAATGCTTTTCTTGTTTTTTGTTGCCTCTGCGTATTGGGCTTTTCCTTCTTCAAGGATTTTATCATAACGGGCAAATATGGAGTTTAATTCATTTTCATTTATGGAGTGGCGGCCCATGGACTGATAATGTTTTTTGAGTTTGTTTGCTTCTCGCAAAAATTTTGCCAGATCCGTTGCCCAGGAATGTTTCATAATTTCGATGACAGCCTTCAGGTAGCGCAGAATATGGACATTGCATTCAGCGTGACTTATCAGCTTATAGCCATAGTAGGTTTTGAAATGATCATGCACCAGGATGCCGGTAAACAACTCCAGAATATCCATATCATCAGCGTAAAGGTCACCGCGCTTTTTGTTGACCCCGAACAATGTATACTGGCTGTTGGAAAACACCTGTATCCAATTCAACTTTCCGTTAATACGGCAGCCGGTCTCGTCAGCGCCCAGGACATTACAGGCGATAAGCCTCTGTTTTATCATTTCAATGGTTTCATGCAGATTTTCGGCCAAGCCTTTCTGAATGTTTACCACAGTAGCTTCCGACAAATTTAAAACGCCGCCGCTGATACCACTTAATATCTCAACAGTCTTGTTTACCGGGACGTTGCCATAACCGTTAAGAATTGCAACAAGTGCTTTCACATTACTACCGTATTGCACAGGATTGACAAAGGCTTCGGAAAGCTCGCCATGATGGAACTTGCCGCAAGTCTCGCATTGACCGTCAAACCTTCTTTCTTCAACGATCTCCACCTCAATACTTATGTCCACTAACTGTTTAGGAGTATATTGTATTTGGCAATTGATCTGCCCGCCACACGAGCAGATGGCCGATGGTTTCTTTTCAACAATTTTAGTGGGATTTAGGAAAGGTATGACGGTGTGACCAGGATGCCCCAATTGTCCGCCCGGCTTTTTACCGCTTTTCCGGCGAGTGCTTGCTGCTTTTGCTTCCCGGAATCCGTCTGTTGATGGCGGTTTGCTGGAATTGGTGCTGTTCTTGTTGAGCATGGCTTTGAATTTATCTCTCTGGTTACGCAACGCTGCAACTTCATTATGGAGTTTTGCAATCTCTTTATCTTTAGCACTTAATCTTTCTGCCATATTATCAATTTTATTCTCACCATCGGCTATGTATTCTTGCAGCATCTTTATCTGTCCGTTTTTGTTACGGACTTCTTTTGAAAGGGCAGTGATCTCATCTTGGAGCCGTAATTCAGAGATTTCTTTTTTAACCTTTAAATTTGCCAGCTTGATCCGTAAGTCTTTGTTTTGTTTTTGCAACGTCTTTTTATTCATTCTGCACCCCAGTATCCGCCTTTTTCATAGCGGTCAAAAAATTGGCTTCTTTGCTCCCTTTCGCTGATACAGCGGACCGGGCAGGTCTCGCAGACCGATAAGAGGTGGTCCCATGCCTTTCCGGCTACATCAATAAAAATTAGGTTTTCCCGCTGTGGGTTTTGCGGATAATAATCCGCGATATATTCTTCGTCTATGATTACCGCCGAGGTGAGCCTTGCCAACTTGTCATAAAGGCTTTTCTTCATTCTCTTGGCAAAATACGTGCAAAAGGCAGCAATCTGCTCTGGAGAATTCTTTTTACGGTATTCCCCTAAAGATTCACTGGCCATAATGAATGTGTAAAACTCCAGGGCATATTCAAAACAAAACCAGTTTATCTTGGTCTGCTCCTGTTCATTGTCGTAAAACCACTCCGCTTTAATTGGTGGATCGAACTTCATAAAATCGCTCCTTTGTTAATGCTTCTTTAAAGTTCTTTACCAAGGGATAAAGATAAATATCTTTGATGGGAAAAATGGCATGTTTGTGCCCACCGTCACGGCCTCGTCCCGTTGTGCTTCCAACACAGACCCAATTTGCGGCCCGGTAAGAACTGCCCCGGAAACGGTCTCTTTCCACAAAGGTTTCGAGACAGTAAACGGGGTGGCCGTATTTGACCTGCCAATCATCGGCAACCCTGTGCGCGATTAGCGATAAGATATGGCTTGCCAGATGCGGGACCCTGACCCAGGGGAAGATCAAAAACCTGGCATTACTCGTCAGGTAACTGAGCCCGCGTGCCCTTTCTTCTTTGTTCCAGCCGATAAATTTGTCCCGCTCCCGGCATGACCATGCTGCCGAGCCAAACAACAGGCAGGATAACGGCTGTCCGTCCCGGCTATATACCATATACTTCATGTTCTCGCCAATTGTCCGGTTAAATCCAAGATAGTGGTATTGGTCGATGTATGATTTGAAGGTCGTTAAATCCTTACCTGAACTCAGGTTTTCTATGCATAGAGGGCGTAGCTCTGGTAAAGCTGTAATGATTGGTGTCGTGTCGTGTTCAATATGTCTGATTACGTCAGCGCCGCGACTTGAACGCGTAGCCTTCAGTGGTGCGGGAAGTTTTATCTTGCCTATTTTGTCGAGCTGGCGCAGCATATCCCTGCATGATATGTCTTTTAATCTCCCGTTTGGGTCCTGCCAGAGCCACATCCTACATATATGTCGCGATATCTGGGAACGATTCCATTCAGGGTTCTCCCTGATGACACTCCGGATTTGCTCCACTCTGTTTTCCGTTATTTCCGGCCTTGTGCGATTCTCCATTCATTTTCCTCTTCTCAGTATTTTTTAACTGATAATATATTCGCTACTGATCTGCCTGAGTCCTGCTTTTGGATGAAATTTTTTTTAATTAAGAAAACTTTTTTGGAAAACAAAATGTATGAGATGACGACTCCCGGGATATTTTGTTGCGTTATCTGGTTTCCGGGGCTGTAGTGCACTGTTAGAGCAAATAAAAAAGGAACCGATATTCGATTCCTAAATGATTCTTTGCTTGCATTTGTTTTTATTCTGTCACCCCTGAATAGTTACGATTTTTTACTTATTAATAAAAAATTTCATAAAACCAACTATTTTCTTTAGTGGACATATAGAGGGGATTATGG
>PWVO01000169.1 GCA_003561825.1 Candidatus Woesearchaeota archaeon
ATTGTATTGCCAAAGCCTGTCAAAGGCCTGCATAAGATATTCGCCGTTTTTTCTTGAGATAGAAGGGTTTGGTGAAACTGGCCGGTGTTTTTTCTTTTCTGGCGCTGTTTTTTCAGGAAGCTCCAAGGCGCTTTTTCCATAAAACTCATTGTACTTTAAGCTAATGACTTTTTCTTTAATTTCATATTGTTTTTGCTCATTATTTATGTAACTTTTATTCAAAGCGCTGAGCAAAATTGAGTGATACTCAATGTTTTTACGCCTCAGGCTTACATAATCTGCATTTTCACTCTCATTATTGTTTCTGTAGATTCTTTCCAGCACATTGTATAAATGCCTGCAAAAACTCTTTGATTCTTTGTCGCGCCATATTCCTGAATTAAGAAGCAGCTTGCCGCAGCAGTCTTCATAAGCAAGAATCTTTTGATCAAGATTTTCGAGACTGTCTGCCTCATTTACTATTTTTGCTATCATGTCAGGCTTAGGTGGTCTTTTAACAGCAAGCCTGGAGTCCACTAATTCTGAGTTTTCTGCAAGAATATCTGCAATGAAATCCACTGTAAAACAATCGTTGTTGTGGATATCCTCTGTAATCTCAAGGAAATAAGAATGGATTCTTGAAACCATACGGCGATAAATATCTCTTATTTCTGGATAATTATATTGTCTATCCTGATCCATGCCTAAGAAAAAGTGTTACCTCTTTTAAATAGGTTTTGTTTTTATTCCTGGCTGACAAGCCAGATCCCAAACAGATAAGCAAGAGAAAGCCCAATGATTAGGGGGATTACAAATTCTTCTGCCTCTCTTGGCTGGAAGATGAAATAGAGGATAACAAAAAACACTAAAAAGAATCCGATTATTGCTGTAAACAAGCTTGTTTTTTTCTGCTTTTTCTTTTCTTTATCCATTATTTAAAAGGACTTAACCAAAGATGTATTTAAAATTATTGGTATTTTCAAGAAAGAAGTTATCATTTTTGCATGATAAAAACGCAAATTTTAAATATTCGATATGAATTGTTAGATAAATAAAAATATTAAGGTGGTAAAATGGATGAAGACTCTCTTAAGAAGGCTTTTAAGATAATATTTGGGCTTTTTTTAATAGCAGTAGGTATTTCAACATATGCAACATGGGGAAGATGGTGGCCTGAGCTTGTTGTGCTTATAAAGGGCTCACTTGGAATTGTTGTTGCAATGGCTGGACTGCTTTTTGTGTTTATAGGATTTTCAGAATAATCTTATTTTTCTTTTATTATGCCGTAGCCTATAAGCCTCCATCTTGTTCCAACCCTTCTCGAGACAGAGACTCTTGATCCTGGGTTGGCGCATACTGGTATCTTAAGGCTGCATTTTATCCAGTCCTTTTTTATTTCTGTTATTACGCCTACTGTTGCTGCTGAATTGACATTAAGCATAAGTATTTCGCCGTTTTTCAGGGCATCGACTGCTATGTTTTCCTTGAGGCCCAAAACTCTTTCAAGAAGCTTTGTCTCAAGCGGCATTGAATCCCAGACAGGAGGAAGCTTTCCGGGCTTTCCTACTACTGATCCAGTAAGGCTGTCTGATTTCACAACAGCTGGATCAAGGGCTGTCATAATTCCTATTGATCCTCCAGGATAGACTTCTTTGACTATTTTTCCGCCTGTCTTAAGGCTTAGTATCTTTGTTTTTATGGGCTCCCATACTGTCCTGCTTGCTTTTTCTATTTTTCTTCCGGGCTTTATTTCAATTTCATCATCTGCTGAAAGAGTGCCCTGCTTAAGAGCTCCGCCAAAAACCCCGCCGCAGATCTTGAAAGGGTCTGATCCAGGGGTGTTTACGTCAAATGACCTTGCAACATACATTATTGGGTCTTTTTTTCTGTCTCTTTCAGGCGTGGGGAAGTATTCCTCAATTGTTTTTATGAGCATGTCAAGGTTTGTGCCGTGCTGGGCAGAAACCGGAACTATGGGAGAATTCTCGTAGAAGCTTCCTTTCATAAAGTCTTTTATCTGCCTGTAGTTTGCCAATGCCCTTTCATCAGAGACAACATCTATCTTGTTCTGGACAATGATTATTTTGCTTATGCCTGAGATTTCAAGTGCCATAAGGTGCTCTCTTGTCTGGGGCTGGGGGCAGTCTTCGTTTGCTGCAATTATAAGAAGTGCATAGTCAATTATTGTTGCGCCTGAAAGCATTGTTGCCATAAGGCTTTCGTGGCCCGGAGCATCAACAAAAGAGATTTTTCTAAGCGGCTTTGTATTTGAGCTGCAGCTGGGGCATTTGTCCTGCACGCAGAAGCATCCGGGAGTGCTGCATTTTGGGCATTTTCTGAATACTGTGTCTGCATAGCCGAGCCTTATTGTTATTCCCCTCTTAAGCTCTTCTGAGTGTGTGTCTGTCCATGAGCCTGAAAGGGCTCTTACAAGTGTTGTTTTTCCGTGGTCAACATGGCCAACAAGCCCGATGTTTATTTCAGGCTGCACTGGCTCGCTTTTTTTTTCAGGAGAGTCGTCTTTAAATCCAGGGCATTTTTTGTCTTGTTTTTTTGGCTTTGGGTTTTTCTGCATTTTTATTTTTTCTCTTCTTTCTTCTCAGGATTTTTTTTGGGAGCTTCTTTTTCTTGGGGCTTTTTTGTTTCTTTTTCTGCTGGCTTGGCTTTCTTCTCTTTTTTAGGGGCTTTTTTGTCTGTGACAACTCTTACATTTATCTGCGAGATTCTGGAATGTACTGTGTTTCCGCAGACTGTTTTTCTTTTTTTGATGCCTCTTTGTTTATTTCTTGTTCCAACGCCGCTTACTATAAGGACTCTTTTTCTGCCTGTGCCAAGAACATCTTTTCTCATTGGAAATCCGCAGTAGTCTGAACCCCCTGTTATCTCAACTTCAGGGCTGCTTGCTTCAAGAAAAGGGGCTTTTAGCTTATCACCTATCTTAAGGCCCATGAATTTTTTTGCGTCATCGTCCTTTACTTCTTTTTGTGATGTTTTGCCTGTGCCTGGGTCAGATATTACAATTTTGAATTCTGCCATTTTAAATCCTCCTGATTATTTATGCAACTTTATGCTATAGTGTAGAATTTAGGCCTTATATATAAGTTTTATGAAAAGGTGTTTTTTATGAATTTAAGGGGTTTTCAAGGAAAGTTTTAAATATATGTTTTGCTTATTTCAGAAAATACTGAAATATCAGAATTTTTAAATTGGGGGGATAGCATGTATCAGAGTTTTGAAGATGAATTTATAAGCAGATTCAGCAGGCTGTCTAAGCAGATAAATCTTGATGAGACTTCTGGCAGGATATGGGGGATTCTGCTTGTAAAGAACAGGCCTATGACACAGAAGGAGGTTGCTGAAGAGAGCGGCTACAGCCTTAGCCTTGTGAGCCCTACTTTGAGAAATCTTGAGGCATACGGGCTTGTGTCAATTGTGGGCAGAAATGGAAAAAGCAAGCTTTATGCATCTGCGTCGTCTTTTACAGATTCTCTTGAAAAAGCGCTCAGGGACTTTATGGACAGGGATGTAAAGCCCCTGATTGACTTGCTGTCTTCAAGCATTGAGAATGTCAAAGAAAATGAAGTCAGGCAGAGGTTCAGCAGGCTTGTGAAGGAGTATGAGGAAACAAGGCATTTCCTGAACATATTCCTAAAGATACTTTCATCAAGAAGAAGCCTTAGTATTGAGGGGATTAAAGAAAGAATATCAAGAAAGGCCCAGCCTTCAAGGGGTGATTAAAATGACTATTAAAAATTACTTAAAAGAGCAGGTGGTAAATAAGACTGTAAGCATAATGCCTAATGTTTCAAATGAGACACTGGTCAAGCTGACTTATCTTGCTGAAAAGCTTGCAAAAGACCCTAACCATGCTGAAAAGATAAAGGGGATAAGGGAATCTTTCAGGAGGAATGGCCCAAGTGTGGAGCTTGTAAGGAGGCTTGCTAAAAACCTTTCTGTTAAATCAAAGGAGAAGCTTGTAAGCAATCTTATTCTTAACTGGAATTTGCTTACTTATGATAAGAAGAAAAAGTTTGAGAAAAAGCATGGCTTTATGCCTCCTGCTTTTTTTGTTTTAAGCCCTACGATGAGGTGCCAGCTTTTGTGCAGGGGCTGCTATGCCGGGGAATATACTAAGGTGGATGATCTTCCTGCTGAAACAATTGACAGGCTTTTTTCAGAAGCCAAGGAATTGGGGACTTATTTCATCACAATTTCCGGAGGAGAGCCTTTTATCAGGGAGGATTTGCTTGACCTTTTTGAGAAGCATAATGACATGTATTTTCTTGTTTATACAAATGGCCAGCTTATTGATGAGAAGCTTGCTGACAGGATTGCAGAGCTGGGCAATGTTGCTCCGGGGATTTCTGTTGAGGGGTTTGAAAAAGAGACTGATGAGAGAAGAGGCAGCGGGACTTTTAAGGGCATTGTGAGGGCAATGGATCTTTTGAGGGAAAGAGGGGTTGTTTTCGGGTTTTCTGCAACTCCTACCAGATATAATTCAGAGATGCTGGCAAGTGATGAGTTTATAGACTTCTATATTGAGAAGGGCTGCTCTTTTGGATGGCTTTTCCAGTACATCCCTATTGGGAAAAGGCCTGACCCTGAGCTTATGGCAACTCCGGAGCAGAGGCAGATGCTGAGGGAGTTTGTGCATAATAATATAAGGAAAACAAAGCCGATTTTTGTGGGGGATTTCTGGAATGACGGGCCTTATGTAAAGGGCTGCATGGCCGGCGCCAGGATGTATTTCCACATAAACTGCAGGGGAGATGTTGAGCCGTGTGTTTTTATGCACTTTTCTGTTGATAATATTAAGGACAAGTCTCTTGAGGATGCAATAACATCTGATTTTTTCAGGGGAATAAGGGAGGACTTAAAGAAAGTTGAGAACTGGCTCGCGCCATGCTGCATTATTGACAACCCGAAAATTCTGAGGGAGAATGTTAAAAAGTTCGGGGCAAAGGCTACTCACGAGGGCGGTGAATCTATATATGAAGATGAGGGCATATGCAGGCACATTGACGCTTATTCAGGAAGAATGCATGAGCTGACTGGAGAGCTTTTTAAGGAGAAATACTCTGCGCTTTATCTTAAGGAAAAGGCAAAGGAAAGAGATTAGAAGGCCTATAATCTTTATTTTAAAGAAGACCAGCAGCAAGGAGGTGAAAAATGGCAAAAAAGAAACCATCAAAAAAAGAGAAAAAGCAAGACAAGTCAGTAGCTGGCCTTTTTATCCCAGCAGGCATTTTCATTGGGATGGGCATTGGCTTTATAACAGGGAATGTCCCGGCAGGGCTTTTTCTTGGCATGGGGGCGGGCTTCATACTTTTTGCAATTGTCTCATTTTTTGAGAAGACCAGAAAAAAGTGACATCCTCCCCGACCTGAAGGAAGGGGCTTCCAGCGACTATTGTTTATCATAAAATGTTCGAGATGCCGCATATAGTTCCTGCTTCACAGACTGCTGCCTCCTGAAAGAAGGTCTTA
>PWVO01000030.1 GCA_003561825.1 Candidatus Woesearchaeota archaeon
AAAAGAGGTTGTTGCATCCCTTGGCTTAATACAGCATCTTGAAACCTCTGCAACAAGGCTTGTCCGCTACAAGAGGGACATAAACAACCTTATATGGAGAAGGCTCAATGAGACAGAGCTTGCAGAAGAAGAAAAAAAGATCTATGATGAAGTAGATAAGATAGAGTCAGCAATACCAACAGGCATAAGAGTAACTGAATCAAATGAGTTTGTATCCTATCCAAGAGACAGCGAGATAAGAAACCTTACAATTGAGTATGCTGATTACAGGAAAAAATCCTACTCAAGAAGCCAGATAGACAGCCTGGCAAGCCACTACAAAGACCTTCAGTCAAAGGCAACTATAACAACAAAGGCAAGAGTAGTTGAAATGTCATACCTTTCAGGAAAAGAAGAGACAATAACACTAATAGAAAAAGTGATTGAGGTTTCACAGCCTTCATCTGGCCTGAAAGTCCTTGAGCAGATACCAAAGGAAATGGCTTCACACATAGATGAGGTTGAATTCCTCTTCAGCTACAATACAGTAAAAGACAACCCAATTGTTGAAGCCCAGCTTGAGGGATTAGGCAAAATCACATACTATGTCAGGAAGCCAGTGCACATAGATGACATTAAAAAGTCAAACACCATGATTGTTGATGACTGGGAGCCAAAGCCTGAGAGCAGAATAACTGGGTTTAGTGTCTTTGGCATTGGAAGCAGCTCTCTTGCATCACTTAACACAAGACTAATCATCGAGATATTAATAATAATAATACTAATTGCTGTTTACCTTAAGTTTTACGTCAGCCCAACCACTCTCCTGAAGCTGAGATATTTTTTTATATCAAGGCAGTCAGTGAAAAGATTTGGCAAAATACTTTCCCTCATAAAGCAGGCAAAAAAAGAGCTGAGGTCAGGCAATTACGAGGCAGCCAAGTCATCTTATCCAGAGATAAATGCTTTGTTTAAGCATCTTCATCCAGGATTAAAAAAGCATGCCTACAAGAAGATCAAGGCATTTTCAGACCTTCTAAACCAGCATTACATAAACAGCCTTGTTGAGCAGGCAATGCAGAGCATTGAGAAAAATGACCTCAAAGCTGCATATTTGCTTTACAATAAAATCAGCCAGTCATACAAGTCAATGTCTCCTGAATACAAGTCAAGGGTAATAGAAAGCTGCAAAAAACTCAGGCAGGCAATCTCAAATAAAAATGCGCAATCATGAAAAGATCAAGAAAGCAGTACTTAGCAGGGCATCAGCAATTGCAGGCTTTGCCCTTCTGCTTTTGCTTTTGTCTTCAGCAGCATCCTATGCAAGAATAGAAAGAGAAGCCTACAGTATTTCAGTCTCAAGAATAGACCAGAGAATAAGGCTCGGCGAGTTCCACGAAGCTGTAATAAAAATAGAGAACAAAGCAAATTCCCCCTTGATTTTCTCAGCTGCGCTTGACGGCGATATTGCCCCGTATGTAAGCCTGAATCCTGCAAGCGGCACAGTAGAGGCTCTTTCAGAGTCAGAAGTCAAAGTCCTAATCTTCGGAGACATAACCGGCACATTCAATGGCTCAATCACATTCTCAGGCAATATAGATGAGAGAATACCGGTTGCTTTTTCAGTGTCAGACATATCAGCAACACCTGTAAATGCGCTTTCCATAAGAATAAACCCTGTTTCTGACAGGGCATACATAAATGAAAAATACCGCTATAGGGTTGATGTGCAGAACCTTCTGCTCCAGGAAGGCATCAATATCACGCTCTTCTACTCAATGGGCCACATGGGATCTGAAAGAACATACATGCTCAACCGTACATTTCTTGAGGAAAAAGAGGAAGTGCAGCTTGACAAATCTCTTACACTCATAAAAGAGTTTGATGTGCCCCAATTTATCAGGCCCGGGGAGTACATAATAAATGTAAGGGCAGAGTATCTTGATTTGTCTTCTTACGCAAGCATGAGGTTCTATGTCTATGAGCCAGTTGCGGGTTATATGCTCTTTGGAATAATCCCAATAAAATGGGTGGCATACACAGCAGTTCTTGCAGGGCTTATTGCTGGAACAGTCTTTTTCATAAGAAAAAGAATGGAGCAGAGAAAAAGATACAAAGGAAAAGTTGATATAAGCACTTTGCCAAAGCCAGGGCCAAGATCAGCATACATAGGCAAGCTTGCTGAATCAAATGTAAAAACATACTTTGACCTTGACCAGCTCACAATACACACACTTGTAGCAGGCTCAACCGGAGGAGGAAAAACAGTCTCAGCAGAGGTTCTTGTTGAAGAAGCTCTTATGAAAAAAGCCTCAGTGATAGTATTTGACCCAACAGCTCAGTGGAGCGGCTTCCTGAGAAAATGCATTACCAGGAAGATGCTTGCCTTATACCCCTCATTTGGCATGAAAAAAAGCGATGCAAAGGCCTTTAACGGCAATGTTCACCAGATTCTTGACGCAAGGCAGATAATTGACATAAAAAAATACATGGTTCCAGGTGAGATACATGTTTTTGCAATCAACAGGCTCGCTCCAAAAGACAGCGACACTCTTGTAGCAAATACAATAAGAGAGGTTTTTAAGGCGAACCTGCCAGAAAGCCCGGAGCTCAACACAATAATAATATTTGACGAGGTCCACAGGCTCCTGCCAAAGTTCGGAGGCTCAGGCCAGGGCTTTATACAGATAGAAAGAGGAGCAAGGGAGTTCAGAAAGTGGGGAGTAGGCTTAATACTTATAAGCCAGGTACTTACAGACTTCATCGGCGAGACAAAAGCAAACATCAACACCGAGATTCAGATGAGAACAAGAGATGAAGGCGACCTGAACAGAATAAAAAACAAATACGGCGGCTATATGCTTCAGTCACTTATCAAGTCAGCAACAGGAACAGGCATGCTTGAGAACTCAGCCTACAACAAGGGAAACCCCTATTTTGTCAGCTTCAGGCCTTTGCTGCACGAGCACGCAAGACTCTCAGACCAGGAGCTTGAGCAGTACAACAAGTACAATGACATCATAGAGGACATAGAGTACGAGATAGAGCAGCTCAAGGAAAAAGAAATAGATGTGTTTGACCTTGAGCTTGAGCTAAAGATGGCTCTTGACAAAGTAAAGTCAGGCAGCTTCAACATGGTTGACATCTATCTTGAAGGACTTACACCCAGAGTAAAGGCCCACTTTGAGAACCTTGGCATAAAGCCTGAGAAGAGAGAGATAAAGCTTGTTTCAGAGGAAGAGCTAAGGCTTGACTATGAAAAGGCAAAGCAGGAAAGGGCAAAGTTTGAGAAAGAAAACCCAGAGTTAGCAAGAGCAAGCATGGCAAAGCAGAAGGCAGCAGCAGCAATGAAGCTTCCTGCATTAAAGCTCAAAAACAATGTGACAGTAATGACAGTCCAGGAGCTCATTGACTCAATAAACACAATGGATGATGCAACACTTAATGCCCACATCACCGGTGAAAATGTATTTGCAGACTGGATACAGCCCGCAAACAAGACAGTAGCAGACAAAGTAAGGGCTGCAAAGACCAAAGAAGAAATAATCATAGCACTGGAGGACTTCCTTTACGGGTGAATTTAATCTCTTTTGCTCTTTTTGCAGGGTTATCTTATAGAAATAAAGCTTATCTGGATTTTATTTTTTTCCCTGACTGCTTTTTCTTTGGCCTGTTTTTTTGGAATCTTTTTTTCAGGCCAACATCTCTGAAATCAACAAAAGAATATCTAAGTGCGCCTCTCTTTGGGCATTTTGATGTGCACTTAAAGCAGTTAATGCACTGCAGGCTGCTTACATATTTTTTCTCTGAAATCTTTATGTTCATAGGGCAGATCCTGTCGCAGATCCTGCAGCCAGTGCAGGACTTATGCTCCCTCTTTATCCTGAAAACCCTTAAAGCACTGAAAACCCCGAAGTAAGCTCCCTGAATGCAGAAGTAATTGCAGAAAAGCCTGTCAATAAAGACTGACACAATTATAAATGAGATTACAACAGAGTATGCAGCTAATGAAAGCAGATCCCCTCTCAGCATATCCAAGAAAGATATCCTTGCATCAAGAAAAAAAACAGCTGATACACCCAGAAGAGAAAGCGCAAAAAAAACATATCTCAGAAAAACAAGATACTTTGCTGCTTTTTCAGGAACAGCAATCCTCCTTTTACTAAAAAGCCCTGCAACATTGTTTGCAACTTCCTGCATTGTCCCAAAAGGGCAGAGCCACCCGCAGTAAAAAGCCCCACCCAAAATTGTGGCAATAAGCACAATAAGCATAAAATGAGGCAATGAGGCAAAAAAAGCAGTAAAAAGAAGAAGAATAAAAGCAAGCTGCACACTATGCCTTATGATTTGGATTCTCATCTTACTGACCTGTCGCATATCCCGTCTTCATTGATGTCTGACCACATAGGGCATGACGGAGTAGTGCACAGCCTGTTTCTCGGGCATGTGCCAATTAGATGCTCAATTGAAGACAAATCCTTCTCATCCAGCTCTTGCTCAGAACTAATCTGCTGCGCTCTTTCCATAAAATTGCTGTACAAAAAAAATCCTATAATAAAAAAAAACAGGACAGCATGAGCAATTATTACCTTTTTTTCAAGCCCAGCCTTTGCCATATTAAAACATCACCTGTTAAACCAGTTATTACGGCAAGGTTTTTAGCACCTTGTTTATTAACCCATCGCTTTTAAGTCTTCTGCAATATCCTTTATAATAGCAGGAGCAAATTTATGTTCCATTCTCATAACTTCCAGCACAGTGTCCGGGCTGTAATCTCCTTTTAATTCAACCTCTGCAACAATCTCGCTCAGAAAAACATCTGCATCAATCTCCCAAAGCTCTGCAATATCTCTTACAGTCAGCAGTCTCATAGCCCTTCCTTCAATCTCAACAGAATGGTCATGTTCATGCTCATGGGGGTGATGGTCATGTTCGTGGTGATGGTAGTCATGTTCATGTAATTCATGTTGTTCGTGGATAATCTCAGCAGCCTCACTCTCCGGCTCTACAAAAGGGTATTCAACAAGCATGCTGTCACCAAGCTCACCTTCGCTGCATCCGGCCCCAAAAGCCAAGATTGCTATGGCCATTATACCAATCAAAAAAGCATTTTCTTTCATTTTAATTCCTCCGTTGTTTAGCATTATTTAGCTAAATCTCCTTATCTCTAAGGTTTATTCCGTTTCATTTAAAAAAAGCAGGAAGCATAAATGTACATCTAAAGTCCACAAATAGTCCAATTGCATTGGATTAGGCTATCTCAGATAAGAAAAAATCAGCTTTTATTAATACTGCTTTGGGGCCTTTCCTTTTTTCTCAATGACATGAGGGTATTTTTTGCCTTCTTTAGAATCCCAAATCTATTAATATTAATGTCAAAATGGAAAGTTTTTGTTCTATTTAAGAAATAAAATATAAAAAAATAAAAAAAAATTTCAGCTTTACTTGGTGTAACTATTGTCAGGGGTTTC
>PWVO01000020.1 GCA_003561825.1 Candidatus Woesearchaeota archaeon
ATAATTCAAAAAGAAAAGCTGATGAGATAATGTCTTTTTCTTCTTGCTTTTTCTTAATTCTGCTATAAAGAAATGAGTCTTCTTTTTTTGTTCCAAAATAATCAAAGTAGTCTGAGACTCTTATTCTTTTTGAATGCTGGTCCCTGTATGATTCAAAAAGCCTTGATCTTTCTTCATTGCTGAATTCTCCATTTGCATTAAGATAGTGAATTCTATTTAATTGAGAATACGGTGAACTGGGCCAAACAGATTCCCTGATTATTTCCATAAGTTTTTTTTGCATTTTATCCTAGCAATTTCAAGTCGATTTTCTAAAAGGAGGCTTGTACCAGTCAAGAGAAAAGCCTTTTCCAACAACATAATAATCCCTAATAGCTGGGTATGCCTTACGCATCTGTCTACGCCTGCCTTTAATGCTTCACTATTTAACTCTGAAAAATAATCATCAATTGTCCTAAATATCTTTTGCTCTGCCATTTAATAAGAAAATAGTCCTTTCTTTATAAAATTTTCTTTGTTTGTTACTATTTAGTTATATCACAAGGCTTTGTTTTTCATCAACGGCAAAGCAGGCCTGAGACTTTTCCGAAATAATACGGGGAGCTTATTTCTGTTTCTGAGGCTCCGGGATTCTCAGGCAATACATAGACTTTGAAGTCTCTTATGCTTCCGGATAAGAAGGGGCTTAAGAGCTTTTCTGTGAGTATGTCTGTGCCCTCTGTAAGGAGGCAGAATGAGGGTATTACTATGAGGTTTTTTGCTTTGTATTTTCCCTCGAGAAAGCATTTGTATTTCTCGACTCTGGATGAATCTCTTAATGATACTGCGGGATGCTCATGGGCTATTATTATTGTGCTGCATTTTTTGAGTGTTTGCTGTTCTGGGATCTCGTTTCCGTGGATTATGAGTGTTTTGCCAACTATGAAATGCTGGGCTACTGAGACTGATCTTTTCTGTGCTATGGGGCCTATGATTTTGTCGTGGTTTCCTCTTATTAAGACTACTTCTTTGCAGTTTGAGGCCATGAGGTCTAGTGTTTTCAGTGTCTCTCTCCATTCCTGGTCTGAGATTTTGCCGAATTCGTGCTTTATGTCGCCGTTTACTATTATTTTTGAGAGCTTTATTCTTTTTTTTTCAAGGTGATTGAATATTCTGTTCAGCCTTGCTATTATGTCTTTGAACTGCATTCTCGGGACAAAGATTCCCTGCTTGTTTAGGGCTTCTTCATAGCCTATGTGGAAATCTGCCATAACAAGGATGTTCTCTGCTTTTTCTTTGATAAGAAGCCCGAGGTCTGTTTTTTCAAAGTATTGTGTTTTCATTTTATTTTGTGCTCTTTTCCTATTTTTGCAAGTGTCATCTGGTGCATGCGGCGCAAAAACTCAAGCTTGTCTTCCATTTTGAGCATGTCAAGATGGCCCTGCATTACTAGATTAAGGGCAAATGGCGACGGGATTCTGGTTGTTATCTGCTTTACCTGTATTTTTCCGTCTTCTATTTCTTTAAGTATTTTTCTTGCGCTTTCTATGTCCATCAGGTCTTCTAAGACTTCTCTTTTTGCCTCTTTGAGTATTGAAAAATTGGGAGAGATTCTTTTGACTGCGTTCATGAGTATCATTGAGGATACCTGCTGCCTGCCTACTCTTTTTTTCATGCCTCTGTAGTTTCTGAGTATCATGAGTGCTCTTGTTGCGCAGTGCCTGAACCTTCTTTTCAGGACTTCGGTTTTTTCTATTGCGGCATTCAGCACAAGGTCGAGCTTGTCTGACTTAAGTATGCGGAAGGGCTTTATTATGTTTAGGCCTTTTTCGCAGCTTATGAAAAATCCGTTGTCTGTTATTCCTATCTCAACATCGCGCTTGTTTATTCTTGAAACAGCAAATGCAACTGCTCTTGAGAGGACGTCATTTACCCTGCGGCCGTAAAGGCTGTGGAACACGTAGTATTTGTTGTTTTCTTCTATGTATTCCTCGATTATGAGCTTTTTTGATGTGGGGATCTCTGCGTAAAGGTACTGCTCTCTGAAGTAGTTGTATATTGCCTGTGCGCCGTTTTCATCAACATAAAGGTATGAGTTTATGAAGCTGATTATTTCTTTTTCTGAAAGCTTCTGCCTGAATTTATCGTCAAGGTACTGCCTGAGCTTTCCTATCTCTATGGCAAGGTCAAAGCTGAGTGGCAGGCTTTCTGATACCCAGGATGGGATTGTGGGAGGCCTTGTTACTGATGAGCTTACATATGCGCTCATTCCTTTTGCATAGAGGAACTGGTATGTGCTTCCTCCGAGGACAAAGACATCGTTTTTCTTGAGCCTTTCAAGGAACGCCTCGTCTATCTTGCCGATGGTCTGCTCTCCGCATTTGACTGTTACAAATGTCTCATCGGGTATTGTGCCGATGTTTGTCATGTATGTTACTCTTGCGAGTTTTCCTCTTCTTCCTATCATGCCTGTTTCCTCGTCGTGCCAGATCTTTGCGTATACATGCCTGTCCTCGAGTGAGATGTATTTGCCTGCCAGAAAGTCTATTATTTCCCTGAAATCAGGGTATTCAAGTTTGCTGAAGGAGTAGCTGTTTTTTACAAGTGAAAAGAGGTCTTTTATGTTTATTTTTTCTGAGATTGCTATTCCGTATATCTGCTGTGAGAGCACGTCAAGTGAGTTTTTTGGGAGGTGTATTCGGTCTATTTTTTCTTCTACTGCTGACTTGAGAAGGACTGAGCATTCAACAAGGTCATCCCTGTCAAGGACTATTATTCTTCCTTTGGAGATGTCATGGAGCTTGTGGCCTGATCTTCCGCATCTCTGCAGTGCTCTTGCTACTGACTTTGGGGAGCCCAGGAGTATTACTAGGTCTATGTAGCCGATGTCTATGCCGAGCTCAAGTGATGTGCTTGATACTACTGCCTTGAGCTTTCCTTCCCTTAGGCTTTTTTCAATTGTGTGCCTGTGTGTTTTTGAGAGGGAGCCGTGGTGTGCGCCTATGTTTTCTGTGTAGTTTTTGGGAAACTTGTTTTTGAGGTGGTCCACTACTCTTTCTGTTGCTGCTCTTGTGTTTGTAAATATAAGTGTTGTCTTGTGGTCCTGTATCAGCTTGTCTATGAGCTCGTACATTGAGCGCTGCATTTCCTCGTGTGTTGTGTTTATCAGGTCAGGGACTGGGCTCAGGACTTTAAGGTCTGTTTTTTTTATGAACTGGACATTGACTATTTTGCACGGCCTTGGGTTTTCTCCTTCAAAGCCTACAAGGAATTTTGCTATTTCTTCAAGCGGGCTTATTGTTGCGCTCAAGCCTATTCTGCATATGTGATCTGAGTGCCTCTGGAGCCTTTCCAGGCTAAGGGAGAGGTGGACTCCTCTTTTGCTGTCTGCAAGTGCATGGATCTCGTCTATTATGCACCATGAGACATTGTTGAGAAGCTCTTTGAATTTGATTGTTGAAAGGAGTATTGCTGCTGATTCTGGTGTTGTTATCAGGATGTGAGGGGGCTTTTTGAGCATTTTTGATTTTTCTGATGCTGTTGTGTCGCCTGTTCTTACCCCTATTCTTATGCCTAGGCCTTTTCCTGCTATTTCTTCTATTTCTTTCAGGGGCCCTGCCAGGTTTACTTCTATGTCATAGTTCAGGGCTTTTAATGGAGAGATGTAGATGCAGTATATTCTGTCTTCAAGTATGCCTTTTTCAGCTGAGTCAACCAGCTCGTTTATTACTGAGAGGAATGCTGTTAGTGTTTTTGTTGCTCCTGTTGGTGCTGATATAAGGACATTTGAGCGTGAGTGGACTTCCATTATCCCGTATAGCTGGGGGAGCGAGAACTCTTTAAACCTTGAGAAAAACCACTTTTTCACCAAGGGGTTCATTATTTTCTCAATGTCCTGGGCTTTGTCAGGATTCTGCTTGAACTGTATCATTATGAGGGATAAATGCAGCTTTATTATTAAAAGCTGCCGAAGAATTAATAATTATCAGAGAAAAAAAGCTTATTTTCTTGCTTTTTCTATTTTTCCGCGTATTAGTGCATTCAGGGACTGGTCATTTACTTTTGTGACGCACCACCTTACGCCGCCTATGTCGCCTTTTGCGCGGCCCATTTTTCCGCCGATGCACTCGATCATGACTTCATCATGCTCGTCAACAAGCTTGGTTGCGCCGTCGCCTGGAAGGAATGCTGTTACCTGCTTGCCGTTTTTTATTAGCTGGACTCTTACGCATTTTCTCATTGCTGAGTTCGGCTGCTTTGCCTCAAGCTGGACTTTTTCAAGGATAATGCCTTTTGCCTGGGATGCTCCTCCAAGAGGATCAGACTTTTTCTTGAGGTCTAATGTCTTTCTGGTGTATTTTTTGCTGTTCCACCTGAAAGTGCCTCTTCGCTTTTTTAGCTTTTTTCCTGCATTTATTCCTGTTGCTTTGTTTCCCATTTTATATGACTTTTATTTCTTTTATGTCAAAATACCTTTTAACTATTTCCTCATAGTTCCTGAGGTTCTGGCCGCTCCTTCCTATTAGCAGGCCTTTTGACTTTGTGTCATTGCCTGTTATTGTGACTATGCTGTCTTTTTCAGCAATGTCTTTTGCCTTTATAGGTGCTATGACATTTGACACAAATGACTCAAGCCTGGGATTGAATTCTACTATTTTAATCTTTCTATTTAGCTTTTCCTGTATTTTTCTCACATTTGAGCCGCTTTTTCCTATTGCCTTTGCTATGTGGCCGCTCTGGACAACAAAGAAAAGCATTGAGTTACTATCTAAAAAGCAGTCTTTGAGCTTTGTGCCTGTAATGCTCTCAAAAAGAGACATGAATTTCATGTGTGTTATGTCATACTTAATTCTCATTCTAAAACCATTTATTCCTTGAGCACGCCGAGCATTGATATAGAATACTGCTTTTTGCAGACAATGCCCAGCTCGTCATTGGGCACTTTAAGCGGGATGATCTCAAATTTTGATGCTTTTGAAAAGCTTTCAAGATCTTTCATTCTCTGGGCAGGGCAGTTTGATGCTGTGTAGACTTTTATTATTTTTCCGTTCCTGATGTTTTTCATTACACTTTTTGTGCCTACTGCAACATTTCCTTTTTTAAGCTCATCCTTTAGGCTGATTTCTGAAGACTTTTTCTTTGCCATTTTATTCCCTCTTGATCTTTGTTATAAGCCCTGGAAGGCCTGTTCCTACAGGCACTGGCTGGTTTACCATTACATTCTCCACCACTGAATTTAGCATGTCAATTTCACCCACTATGCTTGCATTGAAGATGTGCTTGAGAGGAGTTTCAAAGGACGCCCTGGCAAGCACGCTGGCCTTGTCTTTTACTACGCCATAACGGGTTATTCCTTTTATTGAGCCTGATGCGCACATTGTGTCTGCAACAAGCATAAGGTGCCTTATGTCGACATTAAGGCCCTGGTTCTGTATGACTTTGTAGACCTCGTTTATTATTGCTTTTCTTGC
>PWVO01000127.1 GCA_003561825.1 Candidatus Woesearchaeota archaeon
AGCTTACTGAGAGGATTGTCAAGAATACTCTTATGAATTATTTTGCCTACACAAGGGATCTTACTGTGTGCAGGGACTGCCTTTTTACTGTGGGCGGGATGCTGAACCAGTGCCCTAAGTGTGCTTCAAAGAATATTGACTGGCTTAGCAGGATAACTGGGTATTACCAGAAGGTAAGCTCGTGGAACAGCGGAAAGAAGCAGGAATGGCTTGACAGGATGAGGTACAAAATATGAAAGTGAGAATTAAAAGGATTAAGGAAAATGCAATTATGCCTATGTATGCGCATGAGGGTGACTCAGGTGTTGACCTTTTTTCAACAGAGGATTATGTGCTTAAGCCCGGAGAGAGGGTTTTGGTAAGCACTGGGCTTGTGATGTCTATCCCTAAGGGCTATGAGGGACAGGTAAGGCCTAAGTCTGGGCTTGCTCTTAAGAACGGGATTTCTGTATGCAATACTCCGGGAACTGTTGACTCTGGCTACAGGGGCGAGATTGGGGTTATTGCTATTAATCTTGGGAAAGAGACTTTCAGGATCGAAAGGGGCAAAAAAATAGCGCAGATGGTCTTCTGCAAGGTTGAAGAGGCTGAGTTTGAGGATGCTGATGAGCTTGATGACACAAAAAGAGGAGGTGGAGGATTTGGAAGCACAGGCCTTGGATAAAGAAACGAGCAAAATTGCAGGCAATCACAGCAATGGAAATGGGAAAAAGCAGCTTATGACCTCTATGGGTGAGCTTGTTGAGCTGAGTGAGGCTAAGATAAGGCAGTCTCTGCTTACTGAAACCTCTATCTCTGAAGAGGATGCAAAAAGGATTGCAAAAGAGGCTTATGATGAGCTTATAAGTGTAAATGTTGTCAAGACAACTAATCTTGTAAGAGAGATTGTGTGCATGAAGCTTCTTGAGCATGGTCTTTTTTCTGTTAACAAGGAGTATGCAAGGCTTGGCATGTCTGTGCATGATGTGAAAAAGGTTATTTTCAAGAGGTCTAAGGAGAATGCAAATACTAATTATAATATGGAGTCAATTCACAAGAGGCTTGCTGACTCTATATCTTCGCAGTATGCGCTTTCTTATCTGCTGCCTGACGAGGTTTCAAAATCGCATATGAAAGGCGAGGTTTATATCCATGACCTTGATTATTTTCCTACAAGGCCTTTCTGCTTTGAGCATGACATAAGGTTTTTCCTGAGGCAGGGCTTTATGTCTGACGGAAAGGGTGTCCATACTGCTGTTTCAGGGCCTGCTAAGTCTCTTGAGGTTGCTATGATTCATGCTGCAAGAGTGCTTATTCTTAGCTCAACTTATTTTTCAGGGGGACAGGGCTATGACTCTATGAATTTGTTTCTTGCTCCTTATGCAAAAGGATTGAGTTATGACAAGATTAAGCAGGCTATGCAGGCTTTTGTATATGAGCTTGACCAGATGGATGTTGTTAAGGGCGGGCAAACTCCTTTTACTTCTGCGAGCTTTGAGTTTAATATTCCTTCGTATCTGAAGGATGTTCCTGTTGTGCTTCCGGGCGGCAAGGTTACTGAAAAGGAGTCTTATGAGGATTATTTTGATGAGTCAAGGACTATTATAAAGGCTTTTACTGAGGTTATGAATGGGGGGGATTATATTGGCAAGGCTTTTCATTTCCCTAAGCCTGAGTATAAGATAAGGAGGGAGACTCTTAAGGACTCTTCTGCTGATGATGTCCTGCTTGATGTGCACAAGCTTGTTTCTAAGTATGGCTCTCCTTATTTCCTTAATATGGCTGCTCCTTATATGCCGGATGCGCTGCAGAGCCAGTGCTGCAGGTATTTTCTGAGGCCTGACGGGGGTTTCTGGGAGGAGATAAAGAGCGGGAATGTTAGATCAGGATCAATTCAGACTGTTACTGTTAATCTTCCTAATATTGCTTACAGCTCCAATGATGAGTCTGAGATGTATGACATGATTGACTCGAGGGTTGAGTTATCAAGGAAGGTTTTTGATATAAAGAGAAAGTGCGTTGGCGATATTATCAAGAGCGGGGGTGCTTCTTTCCTTGAAATGGACTGCTATGGAAAGCCTTACTATAAGCTTGACCAGGCAACTAACTCCGTCGGGTTTATAGGGCTTAATGAGATGGTCAAAAAGGTTACAGGAAGTGAGCTTCATGAGTCAAGTGATGCATGGAAATTCGGGCTTAAGGTTATCAAGCACATGGCAGGAAAGGTTGAGGAGATGAAGGAAAAAACCGGGCAGAGATGGGGGATGGTTCAGACTCCTGCTGAGTCTGCTGCTCTTAAGCTTGCCAGCATTGACCTTAAGAGATTTGGAAAGAGTGCTGTTGTGCAGGGAGAAAAGAAAACAAAGGATGTTTATTATACCAACTCCTCGCATGTTAATTATTCTGCGAATATTCCGCTGTTTAAAAGGCTTGAGATTGACTCTTCGTTCCATCCTCTTGTGCAGGGCGGGGCTATCTCGCACATTTTTTTGGGGGAGAACAATCCTGACCCTGAGGCTCTGATGAAGCTTACTAAAAGGATAGCCTCAAATACTCTGACATCATATTTTGCCTATACAAAGGACATGACTTCATGCAGCATCTGCAACAGGACTTTCGGCGGGGTTTATGAGAAGTGCCCTAACTGCGACGCTGAAGGTGATGCTGTTCAGTGGTACTCTAGGATTACAGGGTATTACACTCCGGTAAAGTCATGGAACAAGGGCAAGATGAAGGAGTTTTTGGACAGGCATAAATATAATCTGAGGGGTGTATAGAAATGAAAGCGGTTTTATTTACAGGTGTTGAGTGCCCTAAGTGCCCTGCTGCCAGGAAGGCTTTAAGGGAGGCTGCAAAGGAGCTTGGCTGGGTTGAAGGCAGGGATTTTGTTGAGAAGCTTATTGACGGAGACAAGCTTGAGTTAGGCAAAGCTGTTGAGTTTGACGGAGAAAAGATGCATGTTGTGGGATCTGAGTCTGAGATAAATGAAGGCAATGTTCCTGCTGTTCTTGCAGGCGGTGATTTTGCGATTGAGGCTCTTATGCACCAGATTGCCTCTACGCCTTCTCTTGTTTTAAATGAGGGAATGGTTTTCAGAGGCAGTGTTCCTGAAAAGGATGAGCTTGTAAAAGAGATCAAGAGGGTGTCGGAATGAAGAACGGGATAAGCTACAAGGCAGCTAAGATGAGCTCAAAGCTTGATGCTTTTATGGGCGAAGAGGAGACTGAAGAATCTCTGAAGAAAGATGATTAAGGGGATTTTAAATGCAGGCATACATCGGCGGGATTGTACCTTTGTCAACTGTTGACTGGCCCGGCAATGTGTGCATGGTTATTTTTTTTTCTGGTTGTGATTACAGGTGCCCTTACTGCCACAACACTGACCTGATTGATTTTGGGGATGAGCACATTAAGGAGACAAAGGATATTAAGAAAGAGATTATGAAGAACTCTGGATTTATTGATGCTGTTCTTTTTTCAGGCGGGGAGGCCTGCCTGCAGAGGCAGGCTCTGCTGGTTCTTGCAAGGTTTTCAAAGAAAATCGGGCTTAAGGTCGGTGTTGAGACCAATGGATCCAGGCCTTATTCTGTTAAGTCGCTTATTAATGAGGGCCTGATTGATTTTGCTGCAATGGATATAAAAGCTCCTTTTGAAGAGGAGATTTTCAGGAAAGCCACGAAGTCTGAGACTTTTTTCAGGAAAACTAAGGATGTTATTGCTGACATGAAGCAGACTTTAAGGATTCTTAAGGAGAATGATGACAGGATTGAGATTGAGATAAGGACTACTGTTGTTCCGGGGATTGTTTTCAGGAAAGAGGATATTCTTAAGATTGCTGCTGAGATCAAGGATATTGAGTGCAGGTGGTCGCTGCAGCAGTTCAGGCCTGAGAAAGGGACTCTTGACCCTGAGCTTAAGGCAAGAGCATCTCCTTCAAAGAAGTTTCTTGAGGATTTAAAGGAGGAGTGCATTAAGCATTACCCTAATCTGAGAATTGATATCAAGGCTTCTTAGGCAGCTGGGCAAGGTATTCTTCCCATATTTTTACTGCATCTGATTCTGTTTCTTCTGGGGTCTTGGGAGGGCTTGTGTCGAGGTAAATTACTTTTGAGCCGTAGTTTTCAAACATTTTTTTAAGCCACTGGCTTTTGTAGCGCTCTTCTATCTTTCTCTGGAAGTTTATTTCCTCGAATATGGCCTGGTCTTTTTTTTCCCGGTTTTCGAGCCTACGCATTACTGCTTCAGGAGAAACCAAAGGGATTATTAAAAGCCCGGGGGCGTTTTGTATTGCAAGCCTGTTGCCTGCAAGCTTCATGAGCTCGCTGAGCTGTATCCTGCCCTGGACTGGCTGGTATACTACTGAGCTGATTACTCCTCTTTCCTGGAAGATGTATTTTCCCTGCTTCATTGCAGGGATTATTATGCGCTTGTAGAGTATTTCTCTGTCAAGTGAGAAGGCCTGGGCTGTTGATTCTATTGAGTAGTTCCTGCTGTTTTTTCTTACTATTTCATCTCTGAGTGCTCTTCCTATCCAGCAGTGTGTCATTTCTGCTGAAATAATTGCGTCATACTGCGCTATTTCATCTGTTTCCGGCAGTTTGTTGTTTTGTTTTGCGTATTCTCTCAGGTCAAGTATGCTTAGCTGTTTTTCCTCTGCCCATCTTTTGAGCGCATTTACTATTGTGCCTTTGCCTGAGCCGTCAAGGCCGTCAACCATTACGAATCTGCTGTTCATGCTTTATTCATTTAGGGCTGAATTATTTAAATGTTTTGAAAAGAAAATAGGATGAAAAATAAAACATAATAAATAAGAATTACCTTGAGGAGTCTGCCTGTCTTTCTACATCAAGCTTTTTTGAGATTGCGTTTGATGCCTGGCTTAGATTGTAAGCGCTTATTATTTCTTCTGAAAGGGCAGTTACCATGCTTTTTTTTGTGTTGAATGACTTTACATAAGCTCCCTGGACCATGTACCTTAATGTAAGGTCTATCCTTCGCTGTGGAGCGCACTCAACTGCTTTGGGATAGCGGGCGCCGCCGTACTCTATTGTGACTATCTCTTCTCTGGGAGCAGCGTTTTCAATTGCCTTTACAAGAACTGCAATTGGGTTTTGTTTTGTTTTCTGCTCTATTTGCCTGAGTGTTTCTTCAACTATTGAGTATGCTGTCTGTGCCTTGCCTGTTGCAGGATATGATGTTATAAAGTGCTTTTTGCCTTTGTGGCCGGGTATCATTACTTTGTTTATGAGCCTTTCAACTATGAATGTCCTTGACTTGTGGAATTTTGAGCCTGTGTATCTTGCTCCTGTCTTTGGAACTAGCTTTGGCTCTAGGTTGATGTATCTCTGGAGCCCTGGATCCTGTACTTTTATGCCTTTTACACTCCATCTGTTGA
>PWVO01000206.1 GCA_003561825.1 Candidatus Woesearchaeota archaeon
TTGATGCAGACTGCAGGTATATGCTTAATACTCTTCCTTCTTACACAAGAATGACGCCTTTTGATGTTAGTGGAGAAAAAACACACATCATACACAGCTTTGATGAGCTTTTGCCCAATGAATACGGCACGCTGTATGTAAGATGCATAGAGCAATACAGGGATCCAAATGCTAATGAGAGATATTCTTTTTATATTGGAGTGGATACAGTTGTCCCTGAGATTACGAGAATAAGGGTGCTTAGGCCAGACGGCACTCAGGGGCCTCTTATTGAAAGGGATGAAAACAACAAGGTATTGGGGAATTTTGTTGTCCTAACAAATAAAGACACAATATGCAGATATGACCCAGAGTCAGAAGACTTTGACTCAATGGCCTACAAATTCAGGGGATTTGACGAATATGATTTCAGAACCTCGCACCAGAATGGGCTTGTTCTTGAGCCAGTTAATGGAAATTACAGGTATTGCGCAGCATGCATGAGCAGGTCAGAGCTTGTTTCAGAAACAAGATGCATTGATTTTTCAGTGGACTTAGATGCAGACATGACAATTGAAAGCAAAACACCAGAATATACAAACCAGTCCAGAATCACTCTTTCAGTTGTGACAAACAAGGCAGCAGAATGCTTTTTTGGAAAGCAAAGTGGTAACTTGCCTCATCCTTTCTTAACAACTTCAGGGTATAGCCACTCTTTTGATTTTATTGGTTTAGAAGACGGCCATTACTTATATTATGCTGGATGCTTTGGGCTGGAAGGCGAGAGGTCCGGGATTATTGACATCCAGTTTACAGTTGACACAAAGCCTGTAAAATCCCCAAATGTCAAGCTTACTGATATAAGAGGGAATATGTCTGTATCATACCTTAATGACACTCTTTTTGGCCAGTGGTGGATACCTGAGAATGACAAGCCAATATCTGGCATTGACATTTACAAGTATATTCTTATTGAAAAATCCTCAGAGCAGGAAGTTTTTAGCTGGAGAGAAACAACAATTGGAGGGCAAACAGACTCAGACAGAAAAAGGATAATAGATATTGAGCTTAATGACAAAGAGGAATATTACTTAAAGGCTGTTGTGAGAAACAATGCCGGAACATTAAGCTCCCCGGGAACAAGCAATTCAATACTTATAGATGTATCTTTGCTACCTCCTGATTGCGAGTTTATCTGCGGCGGGGAATGCCCTCCATGCGATGTTGGCGGGCCCTGCCTTAGTGATGATGACTGCATTACTGGCTTCTGCCACCCGGATCTTAGAAAGTGCACAGTGCCAACATGCACTGATGGAATTAAGAACCAGGACGAGACAGATATTGACTGCGGAGGAAGCATCTGCGATCCATGCGGCTATGATTCAAGATGCAGAGTTGACTCAGACTGCGAGTCAGGGGTGTGCAGAAACGGCAGGTGCATTGGCCTGGACCCCTGTGCTGACGGCTGTTCTGAAGGAGAAAAATGCAAAAGCCATGATGACTGCATAGGCAACTTGAGATGCGTGCAGGGAGTATGCAGGGATGTTTCCCCGAATATTATAGCATCAAAAAAGTATTCCTGCCGCGAAGATGGAGTTTGTGTTGAGGATCCTCAGGGCCAGTTTTCAAGCCTTGATGAATGCAGGATAAGGTGCAGGCCAGCTGACCCAATAATTGATGACTATGTTCCAGAGCCGCCAGCTAAGCCAAGATTTCCTTTGTTTTTGCTTATACTTGGCATAATCCTTGTTGCAGCAGGATCTGGCTACGTAATCTATAAGAAATACTTCAGAAAAGCCAAAAAAACAGGATCTGGAAGAAATTTTAAGCAGATTAATTTTGGCCAGCCTCCATTAAGAAGGCTATACAGGCCAGGATCAAAAAAACACCCTCTTGGCCAGAGGCAAAAGATAGCTGCAGAAAACATAAAAAAAGACAGAGTGCTTTTCAAAGATCATGATAAAGTATTTGCAACATTTGAATCAAAGCCAGGGGCCCGGAAAGATGCTGCTGAAAAAACAATTACCAGGGATCCATCCCCGAAGCAAGATCCTGGTTTCAAAAGCCCTGCTTCTGGCCAGCAGGAAGATGCAAAAAAAAGAAAAGAAGTGAAAAAGAAACCCCCTTCTAAGAAGAAAAAGTCTGAAGATGTTTTTGCTGAGCTGAACAGAATAGCAAAAGAAGAGCTTAAGAGATATGAGAAAAAGCCAAAAAAGTAGCAGGTTTTAGAATGGCGCCAAAAAAAGGAGTGATAGAGGTACAGTTTAACTGGATTTTTATTCTTATAGCAGGAGCTCTCATACTTGGCTTTTTTGGCGCAGTTATTATGAGAAGCAGGCCAATAGCTGAAGACATGCTTGCAGAGCCAATACTCACAAGCATGAATGCTATCATAACAAGCACAGGCATAAGCACAAGAACAGCAATGTTTGTTGAAATCCCTGAGGAAAAAATATCTTTCAGCTGTGAAAGGTTTTCAGTCGGGGCATTCTCTCAGCCAATACCTGAAACAAACATAGTTTTTGCCCCAAGCGAGACAGAAGGCAGTTTTCTTATAGCATGGGCATTTGACTTTAATATTCCCCACCACATAACTAATTTTCTTTTTATTACTTCACCTGACAAAAGATATGTTTTTTTAGACCCCTCAAACTCGCAGGAAGTACAGAGGATTTATGACCTTATCCCCAGCCATGTGAGAAAGCAGAAATTTAGCACACAGCATTTTTCAGTGGATGGCTCTTCTGAAACAAGGATTGTATTTTTTAGCTCAGCAGGCATGCCTTCAGGCATCCAGCACGATGTCCAGGATGGGATTTCTGCAATAAGAGTTGATACATCATCAAACAAGGTTTATTTTTATGAAAGAACAGATTCAGGGATAGTTGAAAAAGAAGCAGATTACTTTGGTGATGCAATGCTGCTTGGCGCAGTTTTCAGCCAGGATTTTGAGGACTATGAATGCAATGTAAGAAAGATAATTAAAAAAATAAATGTTGTTAACAGGGTTTATCACAGAAGAACAGCTAGGCTGCAGCAGGCTTATCCTGCTTATTGCTATTATGTCCCAAATCATTTTCCGCACCAAATCACTTCTTTAAGTGCCTCACTCCCTCAGCTTATCAACAGCAAAAATCTTTTAGAGCAATACAGCAGAGAGCTGGACAAGCGCTCATGCCCCCCTGTTTACTAAAATGAAAAAAGCCCAGATAAGGATGTTTGAAACAATTGCAGTATTGTTCATATTCATTCTGCTTATAGGGTTTGGGCTGGTTTTTTATTCAAGAATGCACAGCCAGGGAATGTTTGATCGCAGGGAAGAGAGGTATGAAAAGCATGCAATTGAGGTTGCGCAGGCAGCAGTATCACTTCCAGAGCTCAAGTGCTCTTCATACAACACAGTTGTTTCTGACTGCATAGATTATCTAAAGGCCGAGGCATTTATCGAGGCAGTTAGCCAAAACCCTGGCTTAAAGAATGAGTATTATTTTGACCTTTTTGGCTACAGCAGGATTGAATTCAGGGAGATCTTTCCTGGTGGAAGTGTTTTTGTAATATATGATTTTGTGCCGGAAGATATTGTCTCAAGATCAACTTTTAACACTCCAATGTCATTATATTATCCAAGCAGGAGGACATACTCACTTGGGATGTTTACTGTAGAAGTGTATGAAATATGAAGCAGAAAAAATCACAGATGGAAATAATGGGTGTTGCAATAATTGTTGTTCTTTTGATACTTGGACTTCTGCTTTTTTTGAGATTCAGCTCAGTTGAAAGGCCAGCAACTCTTAAGGAGCCTTTCCAGAGGGCTGAACTTGCTTCCAGCACACTTAACACCCTTCTCCGTACCACAACAGGATGTGGGAGAAGCTCAGTTGCTGAGCTTTACCAGGACTGTGTTGGGCCGCAAAAGATTTTCTGCGAGAATTCAGATGGGGAAAAGATTAGCTCATGCGAATATGCTAATGGCTTTGTGCGAATTGCCTTAATGGAAACAATTGGCGAACTTAAAAGGCACTATGATTTCAGGGTTTCTCACGGCTCTGATGGTGTAGTGGTTTATCAGATTGGAGATTGCGGCAATTTTGTTGACAAAGACTCAAGCAGGTATATAATTGCCGGCACTGAACAGCATATTGCCTTTACACTGGATATATGCGGATGATTTTCTTTATTTATATTTGGCATTTAACAAAAAAGCTTAAATATGCAGCATCTATCTGAAATAAAAATGGCTAGCCAGAAGATTATTAAATGGGTTAAATGGGCTTCCTCAAAAGGCTATTCAAGAAAGCAGATTCATAAATACCTTATCAAGAAAGGACTTAACCCGCAGCAGATAAGAGAGATTTTAGGATATCTCAGGCCTAAGATGAAGCCAAAGGCAAGCCAAGCAATTAAGCCAGTTCTTCCTGAAAAAAATAAACCTCCTGCAGCCAAACAAAAAACTTCCGGCAAAGTAAAGCAAGAAAAAGAAAAAACACCTTTTAAAAAAATTGAAATTTTTGCTTCAGGCATAAGCAAACAGTTTAAAGAAAAAATAATAGATGACAAAAAAAACAGCACCATCTTTTTTGCAGCCTCTTCTGTTGCATTAATACTATTGGTATCATTAGCATCTTTCTGGGCATTTTCAGGCCCATCCCTGGCTGAAATAGATGCTGATGAAAACTCTCTGGGATGCAGATCTGATGCAGACTGCCCTGGAGAGCAAAAATGCGCAAATAATGAATGCACTGGCCCTGAATGCGGCGATTGCCAGTACATTGATGATTATGTCTGCGTTGATTATGAGTGCTGCTATGATGAGGACTGCGATGACGGGAATGAAGATACAATAAGCAAGTGCATTAATCCAGGCACAATAAATGCAGAATGCGTCTCATATGACATAGAAGAAGATTATGCTGAGCCAGATCCTGAAGAAGAGCCAGAAAAAACCACAGAACAACCAAAGCGAAAGGAAGAAAAGCCAGTAAAGGACCATGATGCACAGGTAATAATCACTTTTGAATAATTTTCCTTAAGAAAATTCTCTTATGATTCCAGCCATTTGCTGTGCCCAAGCTGGATAAGAAGGCCTATGCCTAATTTTTCAAGGCCCTGCGGCACATCGCATGCTCCAAAGCAGGTTCCTGCCCAGATAATCACTTTTGCATCTGTTTTTTCTTCAATGATTTCCTGTATTGCTTTGGCAAAAGGCTTCAGGCCGTCAGGAAGCTGTATGCAGACAAGCTTTGCCTTGCTTTTTTTGATCTCCAAAACTGCTTTTTCAAGCTCAAGGTCATATTCCATTACGCATAAAAATA
>PWVO01000128.1 GCA_003561825.1 Candidatus Woesearchaeota archaeon
CGGGCTTGTTTGGATTGTGTGCCCATGCATCATAATGTGCCTACGCTTAGCTTCGGCATTTTTTGTAAATAATCACCTAAAGGCTGTAATAATCCTCAAGAACAGCAACATCTATATCTTCGGCCTCCTTAATTACATAAAACCTTCCTTTGCCTATCTCTACAAGCTTTTCAGCAAGCTTCTGGCCTTTCTCACTTAAATTAACTCCTATCAAAGACAATGTAATGCCATTTGCATGAGCTGCATGAGCAGCCTCAATAGTCTCCTTCTCAGGGCTTTTGCCTTTGGTAGGCATGGCATCAGTAATAAGAATAAGGTGCTTAGTTGCATCCTCCTCTGGGAAAAGCATTACAGCAGACTTAAGAGTCTCAGCAATACCTGTCTCTCCAGAAGCCCTTATCCTGGAAATATCCTTCAGGAGCAAAACAAAATCCCGGGTAGGCCTTACCTCTTTCTTGACCTCAGAGCTGAACACAATAAGTCCAACACTGTCCTTTTCTTCAATAGCCCGGAATGCAAGAGCAATACCTGCTTTCTTGGACTGCTCAATCTTTTTCCCTTTCATTGATCCAGAAGCATCAATAGCATAAACAACATAGCACCTGCCTTTGCTCTCACGCGTATAAGACCTAAGATCCTCCCTGATAAGCTCTTTGTGCCCCCTCCTTATTGCTGTTTTTACAGAGCCCTTGACTGAAATGTCCTTGTACCTTTCTTTTTTAAATTCCTTGACATCATTCTTCATGCCATAGATATTATTCTCCTTGTGCAGCCTCTCCCCAGAAAAGCCCTCTGGCTTAAGCTTCTCAAGCTCCTCAAAATAAAGAGTAAATGCAGCAAGGTCAAAAGCCTCCTCACTTAAAGATCCCTGGCTGTTAAGAATTCCCTCTTGCTTAAGGTTTTCAATATTCTCATTTATTGCCTTTTTCAGCTCTCTCCTGAACTCAGGAATATGAATGTTTTTCTCAACATAAGAAGGGTCATAGCCTGTTATTGCCCTGATAATCTTCTCCCCGTAAAGCTTCTCTGCAACAGAATAATTATTCACCAGGTTTTCAAAAGCCATGTCAGGAGTAAATGAAGAAACTCCCTGGTTAATTGCTTCACTGGCAAACTTGCCCTGGTCTATCTTTTCCCTGTCATTTTCAAAAACAGAATGCATGAGCTTTTCCATGCTCATGTCAGAAGACATCTTGCCCTTAATCTCATCAATATTCTCTTTTTCAGTGATTTCTGCCGGCCTTATGCTACGGTGAACCACCCTTTTCATTTATTCCAGAGAACCTGGAGTCCATAACTTTCTCAAACTCTGACTTAGTAAACTCCTTTGCATCCATTAAATACCTTGAGGAAGGCTTCAGCTTAATCCTGTGGCTTAAAACAGAAACAACAGACTCCTTTATATCAGAAAGCTCAACAGATCTTGAACCCTTAAGCATTGCATTTGCCTGGGCTCTTTCATAAAGCCCAATTGATGCCCTCACACTGGGAAGCTTCTCAAGCCTCTCATCCTGCCTCAGGCTCCTTATAAAATAAACAACAACCTCAAACAGCTCTTCAGGAAAATCAATAAGCTTTGCTCCCTTGGACTTAACAATAGACTTCTCAGCCTCTGGATTTTCCGGATAATTCATATAAACAAGGTCAAACCTGTCAAGAAAAACATCAGAAAGCTTTTCTGTGCTTGAATCCATGGGATTCATAGTCCCTATGAAAATAAAGTCAGCCTTTATCTCAACATCATAAGATCCTATTGTGACTTTCCTTTCCTCAAGAACCTGCAGAAGCGCATTCTGCAGCTTTTCAGGGCACCTGTTAATCTCGTCAAAAAAAAGCACCCCGTTATTTGCCTTGAATATCTTGCCCGGAGTAAAAGCCTGAATGCTTAATGGCCCAAACTTCATTGCCTTAATAGGGTCAATATCCCCAATAAGATCCTCTGCAGTAAGGTCAGGGCTTCCCTGCACTCTCACAAACCTTTTCTCGCCCTTAACCTCCTTGAGCTTAGGCTTCTGGCTTTGCTGCCTTGAAAGGCATTCAGGGCATACAGGGCTTTCAGGCAGGCAGTTGTAAGCGCAGTCAACAAACCTGCCAGAAGGAAGAAGCCTTGAAAGGTTTCTTGCAAGAGTAGTCTTCCCAATACCAGGCGCCCCAACAATAATAACATGCCTGTCTGTGAGTATTGCGGACTTGAGCTGCTTTTTAGCATCCTCCTGGCCTACAATATCTGAAAAATTCTCATTTTGGCCAATAAAAGCCTTCTTGAAGTGTTCGTAAAGCATGAGCCAGAAGAAAAAAGCATTATATATAAAGATTTCTAGAATTTTATTCCTGCAAATTTTAATGTTTCATCCAGGCAAGCATAACTTTCATTGTTAGAATAAATTTTTTCTATTTTTAAACGGTTCTCATTCATGAAAATAGAGCCTAACCTGACTTTAATATTTCTTTTTTCAACCTGAAACATGGCAATATATTCTTTTCCTTCTGAAAATGCAGGCACAAGAAACTGAAAAAAACTCCTATCAGATATGCCATGGTACGCACAAAGCATCAGCACATCGGGGTCCCATGAAGGCTGGTATTCAACTAGGACAACATCTCCCTGTTTAAGCGAATCAATGCCTTCAGAATCTTCCAGTATCTGAATCAAGGAATCTTTTATCATACTAATCCCTGGAAACAACATTAACAGGCTTTCCTTTTGCAAAAGCAATAATATTGTCTGCTGTGGAGCTTATCAGCCTGCTCACTGCCTCTTCTGTATTAAAGGCATTGTGGGGAGTAATAACAACATTCGGCATCTTTGCAAGAATATGCTGCTCAAGCAGAGTCTGGAGATTGCACTTCTGCCTGAAATGATCAACAAGAAGCTCAGCCTCCTCATCCATCTCGCACTCTTCCTCAAGAACATCAAGGCCCACACCAAGAATCCTGCCAGACTTAATCCCTTTGATTAAAGCCTTGGTTTCAATGATAGCTCCTCTTGAAGTATTTACAATAATAGCCCCTTTCTTAATCACATCAATGTTCTTGATACTTATCATATGCCTTGTTTCCTCTGTAAGCGGAAGATGCACTGAAACCACATCGGAAGCCTGAAGCAGCTTTTTCAGTCCCACATAAACAAAGCCCATCTCAGCAGCAGCCTTCTTGTCCGGAAACTTGTCATAAGCAATAACATCCATGCCAAAGCCTTTTGCAATCTTTATAGCATGTTTTCCTATTTTTCCTGTTCCTAAAATCCCGATAGTCTTTCCCTCAAGCTCAACTCCTCTGAGGCCATGAAGGTCAAAATTCCCCATCCTTGTCTTGTCAGCAGACTCAACAACCTTTCTTCCCACAGCAAGAACCAGGGCAAAAGCATGCTCAGCAACACTGACATCGCAGTAAGCAGGCACATTGCACACAGCAATTTTCCTTTTTCTGCATTCCTTTAGGTCAATGTGGTCAAAGCCAGTTGATCTTGTTGTTACCATCTTAAGCTTAGGAAGCCTTGCAATAACCTTTTTTGTAATCTTAGAAGAGATAAATGCAGAGACAACCTCAGCCTTTTCTGCTTTCTTTGCATTCTCCTCTGTAAGGCTTTCATTGTAAAAAGAAACCTTGTGCCCCTTTAGCCTTTTCTTAAGCTTGGGGATTTCCCATTCCTGCGCATTAAACACAGCTATATTCATCTTAACTACAGCTCTATACCTTAATTTGTCCTTACATAAAACCCTAATCATTAATAAATCTTTTTTTTATGGGCATTTGCTTTGCAATGCCGAATAATCAGGAAGCTTTAGGCCAAAAACCACCAAAATCCCAGAAAATGATTGGGAGATCATTTTTACTGGCAAAAATTATCCAAAAATTATAAATACAACCTAGTCAAACATAATTGCTGATGAAAAAACTGCTCAATAGAAAAATCATAAAAAAAGAGGTTTCGCTTCTGCATTATCTTCTTCTCTTCACAGGAAAGCTCTTCATAGGCATAGGCATAGGCGCAATAATCTCAGCATATGCACTTCCTTTCAGCTTCCCAATAATCCTTATAGGAGTATTAATACTCCTCCCTCTCACATACTATCTTTTCAAGGCAGAAAAGAAAAAAGAAACAGAGCTGGAGAAGCAGCTTAAGAAAAACACTAAAAAGCCAAAATAGAAAAACTATCCCTTTTCCCTCTCTGACTTATAATCCTTAATAATCCTGCTGAGCAGGTTTATCTTCTTTTTCTCAGCCTCAAGCCCCTCTTTCCCAATTAGCGCAAAAACCTTGCTTTCCCTTATCTCAAGACTGCCTGCGTCAATTATTTTAACATGCTCAGCAATTTTTTTGCCAGGCCTTTTCTTTGAGACAATTATATTATCCTTAACCTCACCAAGAGATTTCTCACTGAAGATATTGGGGTCATCAACAAGCAGCACATCTGTGTTTGATATCTTCAGAGCCTTTTTCTTCTCACTAACCTCTTTGCTCCCGAGATTAGACAGCTTTTTTGCAACAATGCTTTCCCCCATGCTTATTATGAGCTTGTCAGCTTCTTTTATATCAGACTCCAAGCTTCTGATTATCTTTTCCTTTTCCTTTATCCTGTTGCTTAAATAAGCAATTCTCGAATCTTTCTGCTTTATAGCATCATCAGACCTTTCAGTCTTCTTAAGCCCCTCTATCTTTGACTTCAGCCTCCTGTTAATTCTCCTGAGGCTGCTCAACTCGCTTTTGAGCTTGCTGTTCTGCAGCATTAGCAGTGAATTCTCTTTCTCAAGCCTTGCAGACCCCTGATTTTTTGGTTTTGGGGCAACAGCCTCATAATCAGCTTTCTTATCTTTAGGTTTTTCAGGAGCAGAATCCTGCTTTTCAGCAAACCTGAGCGCGTCTTTTATCGGCATATTTCTCAGGACAACAGCCCGCTTAACTGCCTTTGAAAAATGCTCTTTTTTCTCTTTTTTAAGAAACAAGTCAATCCTTCCGAGAACCTGCGAGTGCTCCTTATACGCAAAAAAAGCCGCAGCGCAAGCATCACTCTCATGCTGGTTTCCGGCGCTTATCCCGCCAGAAAGAATCTTCTTCTCAGATGAAAGCAAGTCCTGTCTCGGAGAAACAGCCTTTGCACCTGTTTTGGCAGCAAAAATCTCCACAGCCTTGGGTATGTTCTTTTTGTCAGTCCCTGCAATAAGAGGCTCTCCATACTTTGTTGCCTCTGAGATTATGCTGTTAACCCCGAAATTCTTGGAA
>PWVO01000033.1 GCA_003561825.1 Candidatus Woesearchaeota archaeon
ATTTGTCTTCCAAAATAAGCTCCCTGCACATTCTGCCATCCCATTGGGGGAAGGCCTGCCTGGTAAGGGCCCCCAAATGAGTAAACCGGAGTTCCTAAGTATTCCCAAGTGCGGAGCATTCCGTGGAAGAAGCTTGCATCTGTTGTTGCTGCTGCACCTGGCTCAAGTGTATAGCCTCCTTTGTAGCCGTGCTTTTTTAGCACTTTTATAATCTCTTTTATGGGGGCATTTCCCTGGCCTGCTGGCAAGTGCTCATCCTGGTAGCCGTAATTGTCGCTTAAGTGAATCTGGCCTATAACTCCTTCTTTTGCAAGGTCTTCTGCCTGGTCTATCATCCATTTTTTGAATTCGCTGTCACTTCCCCTGAAATATTTTCTCCATGTGTTCAGATGGCCAATGTCAAGAGTTCCTTTGATATGCTCTGCAGCTATTCTCTTTGCTTCTTCTTTGGAATAGCCTTTGCTGATAAGCTTTTCTGACATTTCTTTTCTTCCGCCCATTACAAGGTTTTTCAGCTCTTCTGGGTGGCCTCCGTAAGCTTCTGGATAGATGTTCTCAGGAGCAACAAAAAGCGGCTTTTCAAGGCCCTTGCTTTTTTCAAATGCTGTCATGCCTGCATCAGCATAGCCCCTATAGCTTTTGTCAAGTGCATACCTCTCTGCGCTGATAACATTATCTGCCATTCTTTCCTGGTTTTTTGCATCCTGAAGATAGCCTGTAACAAGATCTTTTTCTGACTCAATTCCTTTTTTTATTGCTTCTATCTCGCTTTTTGTTTCCTTAAGCCTGCCCTGCAGGATGTATTTTTTTTCAGGGTCTGCTGTTTGAAGGCTTTCTTCAAATATTTTTCTCTGCTCTTTAAGCTCTTCAAGTTTTTTAAGTGCATCGCCAATTTGTCTTGAATGGTACTTTGCCCACCCACGTGAGCTGTTCATCTGGCCTTCAAGTGTTGCCTTGAGAAATGCCTCCTCTGGCATAACTTTATGCTCCTCCTCGTTAAAATCATCGCCTTTTTGCTTTCTTCTTTCTTCTGTCATTTCTTTTGCTTCTTCTTCAAAGTATTCCCAGTCAACTGGCTCAACCTTAAATGTTCCTTGTTCTTCATCAAAAACAGGCATTCTTTTTTCCCTGCTTACAACATTTCCCTCAAGGTCAATATACTCTCCGTTCTCGTTTTTAAGCCAGACTGGCCTGGCAACTTCCTCGTTTTTTCTTACCTGTGTAAGAACCTGGCCTGTCCTTCTATTGACAACTCTCATAACTGCTTTTTCAGGCTCTTCTTCAAATGCCCTGAAAATCTTTCCCTGATCTGCCCATGACTGTTCTGAGATAGGCCTCTGGAACTCTCCTGCATGGATTACTACTGGACCGCCAAGTGCTGTTTCTGATGCAAAATCTACTGCCCTGTTGATTTCCTGCAGTGCAAACTCTCTTTGCTCGTCGCTGAAGTTTCCCTGCTGGTCCTGGCCTGCAAGGCCTGATGTGCCTACTGTTGCATGTGTTGTTAAGGTGACTTCATTTGCCCTGCTTAGCTCCCTTAAAGCCTGCCTCTGGTATTTGCCGAACATGCCGGGGGTCATGGCCTGGCCTGAGCCTTTCCCTGCTCCCATGAACTGTATGTCAATTGTTCCTGCTCCAGATCTTATTTTTGCTGCAATGCCTGGGATGTCTCTTGCTGCTATTCCCATGGGCATAGCTAATCCTACATCTTTTATGGCGAGAGTCCTCTCGTAATTCTGATTGCCTAAATAGTTCTTGTCCATTGGGCTCTGGTATCCGTATATCATTTTTACTGCATGTAAAACTCCATTATTGATTTTGAGATGTTTTTTGCAAGGACTATCTGGCCTGCAACCTGCCTGCTTATGTTTTCATAGGCTCCTCTGCTTATCTGGCGCTCTCTCTGCCTTGCAACTGCATAAGCTGCTCTTGCCTCAGCTGCCTGGCCAGGCGTTACATAGCCTGTCTCAACAACAGTGTTGTAGAGGTTTTCCATTGCCTGGGCAACATATCCTGTTGGCTGCCTTGAAAACTCTGAGGCCATTGTGTGGTATGCTGCCTGAAAGTCCTCTTCTTCTTTTTTAGGCGGCTGAGGGCTTTCCTCGTCAACTTTTTGCTCGAGCGAGCCTGCTGTGAAAAGGCTCTGGATGTTGATTTCCTCGAGGCTTGGCATCGGTATTTCCCTGATGTCCTGCTTTATTTTTATCTCTTTTATTGATTCCTCGATTATTTTTTCTGCCTCTTCTATCTCTTTGAGGTTTTTTTCCCTTATCTCCTTCAGCTTTTTTATTCTTTCTTCAGGAGACAGCTTTTTTAGTGTGCTTATTTTCGCCATTCTCACCAGGTTATCATTCTGTGGCCTTTTCTGAAGTTCTTGTAGGCAAGCCAGGCTGCTTGTGTTGCCTGGCCTGAGGCGTCGCTGATTTCTTTCTGGGCATAAAACTTGTGCATCTTCTTTTTCTTTTCCTGGCCCGAGTCCCCTGAGAATGATTTTCCTATTTCACCAAATCCTCTGAAGACTGACAAAAACGGGTCTATCACTGATTCCTGCTTTTTTGACGGCTTGTCCTGTTTTTCATCAAATTCCTCCCCTGCCTCCTTAAGGTAATTTTCAAGGTCTTCGCCAAGGGCATCCATTGCCGCCTGTATAGACCCGTCAGGAAGTCCGAGAAGCTCGTTGTCAACCAGGCCGAGAAGCTCCATGTTTTCCCTGTCCCTGTATGCTTTGTATTTTTCTATCTGCTCTTCTGACCAGGCATAGCTTCTTATTTTCATCTCTACTCTGCCTGCATGAACCGGGCCGCGCTGGTAGCCTTCTCCTGTGAACCTCATCTGGGGTGTTGTGCGGTAGTCAAAATTGACAAGAACGCATGGCTTGTATTTTGCCCCGTCTTTTACCTTGCCTGATGTCTTGTCAACAGGAAATTTTTTCGCAAGTATCTCTATCTCGACCATTGATCCCTCGAAAGGGCCTATTAAATCAGGGCTGTCCATTTTTTTTTCTGAGAGGTGGGACATTCTTATGAATTTGAGGTATGGCTTTATCCAGCTCATGTACATCTTTATTACATCATAATGCTGCCTTAAGAACCTAACGGTAAATTTTCTTCTTGTCTTTATTTCTTTGTATGTGTGGTCTTTCCATTCCATAAATGCCCTGAGCTTCCTCTTCAGGACTTCTCTTACTTTCCTGTTGAACTCAAGGGCGTCAACAACCTGGTCTACTTCTTTTGGTGTTGTGGGATGTGTGCTGAAGAAAAGGTCTGGAAGCACTGTGAACTCAAGCTCTCTTGCCATGCCATATACAGATGCAGGGTTTTTTGCCCCTCCCTCAACCATGTCTATCCATATGCCTTTAAGTGTTATTTCCGCGCTTTCCCTGCTTTTGCTTGAAGCATCATAGCTGTCCTGGTAGTAGCTTATTCTTTCGTCAAGGATTCTTATCTCTCTTACAAGCTGGAAGAGCTCCTTGACCATCTTGCCTATTGCTGCAAGGTACTGTGAAACCTTGTCCTGGTATATGCCTGTTCTCTGCATTGCAACGCCAAAGAAGCTTGACTGGTGCGATGCTGAGAAGATGTCCATTATTTTTTCAACTTCTCTGAAGCCCATGCTGACTCTGAGGAAATTGAGCACCCAGAAATATGCCTCTTCAACTGACTGGTTCGGGGTCTCGTATACAAGCCAGTATCTTCTTGCGGGCTTGGGATACCCGGTTTTTATGCCTTTTTGCATATAGGCTTCTTCAGATGCTTCTTCTTCAAATCCGTAATCTTTAAGATCTGCCAATAAACCACCTCTTCATGAGAGAAATGCTGTTTAAGACATATATAATTCTTTCGGTAAGTATCATTTGCCGCTGATAATCTCTATTACATCGCTGCTTTTGAGCTTGTGTTCTTTTCCTACTGGCATTTTTGCCTTGAGATCTATTGCTTTTATGAATTTTTTGCCAAAGTCTGTATGAAGCCTGTATGCAAAGCTGAGTGCTGTTGTTCCCGGGGGCATGAGAAAGCAGTCTGGAAGGATGTTTCCGTCTGAGTCTGCAAGCTTGTTTACACCTCCTGGGAATACTGCGATGTAGTTGAGGAGGCTGAACACTGCAAAGTTAAGTGCCTGCTGCACCCCTGTGCTTCCAAACTCGCTGAGAATGGTGTTTTTTATGAACTCGAGGGCTTTTTTTTGGGGATCGCTGAGCTTATCAGGCGAGATTATTTCAAAGCTGCTTTCTCCGGGGATGTATTTTATGAGGCCTTTTTTTGAGGCTTCCCTGAGCGCAAGCTCTGACTCTGCGCTGCAGCCTATTATTGTGTAGCCAGGAAATTCTTTTTTCATTTTTTTGATGTTTTCTTTTGACTGAGGTATGTCTATCTTGTTTGCTGCAATTACTATTTTTTTTGTTTTTCTCCTGAGCTCAATTGCTATTTGCTTAAGTGATGAATCTGGCCATTGGGTTATGTTGCCTCTGTCAAGGCTTAGTTTTTCAAGTACATGCTCTACCATTTCTTCTGTTACTTTGAGGCCGCTTAAGTGCCTTGCTATGTCTTTTACTATTTTGTCTTCGTGGTCTTTTTCCTGCTGGACTGAGCGCGCAAATCTGTCCCAGCCTTTTTTTATGAGCTGAAGATACCACATGTCAAGCTCAAAATCAAGAAATCTGATGTCATTGCAGGGGTCGTATGAGCCGGGGCTTACTGGCTCTCCCATCTCATTTGTCCCTCCTGAGGCATCTACAATATGTATAAGTGCATCTGCCTGCCTCAGGTCATCAAGGAACTGGTTTCCCATTCCTTTGCCTTCATATGCGCCTGGGACTAGGCCTGCAACATCTATAAGGTCAACTGGAACAAAGCGCTGGTGGCTTATGCAGTAGCCTTCTCTTGGGTTGCACTGTGTGCTGAAGAACTTGTCAGCGCATTCTGTTTTTACATAGCCTATGCCGTGGTTGGGCTTTATTGTTGCAAATGGATAGTTTTTTATCTCTACATTTGCAAGTGTAAGTGCCTTGAAGAATGTGCTTTTTCCTACATTTGCTTTTCCAACTACACCGATAAGCATGAAAGATAATTCTTGGGCCACATATAAATAAGTTTCTAAAATACTAGACTTCTGCATTTTCCCTTTTAAATACCTCATAAAATAATGCTAGTCTTTCTTCCTTGTCTTCCACCTCTATAATCTCCTGAATAAAATCATCCATCTCTTTATTCTGGAGATAACAG
>PWVO01000138.1 GCA_003561825.1 Candidatus Woesearchaeota archaeon
TGTTTTTTCTTTTTTCAACAATTATAATTCAGACCTTATTATCATTATTCTTATAATTTATTAATCCGGAATCTTTTCAGAAAAATCCCCTAAGGCCTTATTAATCCCAGCAGCTTAATCTCCCTGTGAAACCATGGCTTCAGTTGATGACAGCATGCTCCTGAAAATATCAATCTTAGTTATGCTCGCAGGAATCTCAGCCCTGTTCATAATCTCAGAAAGAACAGAAATCCCAGAAACAAGCATAAAAGAAATAAAAGAATCAGGCCAGACAGGCACATCACTGAAAATAACAGGAGAAATAACCCGCTACTCAGACACAGAAAAAGTGGCATTCCTTGAAATAGCCCACCAGGACACAATAACAGTAGTAGTCTTCAAAGACAAAGACTTTGCAATAAGCCCAGGCACAAAAGTAGAGATAACAGGAACAACAGACGAGTTCAGAGGCCAGATCCAGGTAATAGCAAATGAGATCAGAACAATCAGCTAGGCCTTTCCTTCTCTTCAGCCAGCTTCTCAGCCCTCTTGATCATGCTGCTCTTAAGCCCGATAAAAACACCCCCTGGCTTGCCAGCGCAGTAAGTGGCTTCCTTGTCATGAATAACCTTAGCAAGCTCCTCACTCTCAATATCAATATGCATAATCCTTGAGTTAGTCTCAGGATCCTTCTTGTGCAAATACACTTTAACACCCTTAATCTCAATCTTGCTCTTTGCAGGCCCAGCCATAATCATCTCCTCATGTATAAATTAAAAACAAGCCAAAACACCATAACAGCAAGAGAGGCAGCAACAGCAAAAAACAGCATTTTCCTGTCACTTGCAAACCCAAAAGGAATAAAACCAACAAAGCCTGCTACCGCATACCTTGAATTAGGCCTCTCCTGCAAAGCTATGCCTAGCAAAATCAAAACAATTCCAGCTGCAACAACAAGAAAACCAATCTCAGCAATCCTCATCTTAATTTAATTTTTTTTCAAGATCCTTAAGCGCAGAGTCAACTGCAACAAAAAGGTTTTTGTCAGAGGAAGATGCAGACTTCTCATCACCGCTGATAGTAACAGCAGCATCAACAGAAAAAACATCCCCTTCCTTTTTCATCTCAACCCCAAGCTTCTCATAGCCCTTAAAACTGTCAGATATCTTCCTGCTGTAAGACCCAAGTATCTTCTTTAGAATAATCATTGACCCGCCGTCAATCTCTGAAAAGCCGCTAAGCTCAATATTCCCGCCAAGAGTTATTTTATCACACACTATGCATCACCCCTCTATATAATCCCTTGATTTTTCAGTATAAAAAACTTTCTAAAATAGAATATAGAATTATCTATACTAAGATACTAAAGTTACCTCTATCCTTTCTTTTCCAGCCCCAATATTCTTCCTCTTAAGCTTAATCCCGCCAATCTCCCCTGTATTCCTTACATGAGTGCCCCCGCAGGGCATCAGCCACTTAGAGCACGCCCAAACCCTTTTAGAAGGGTCTTTTTCATCTTTAAAGGCCTTTACATCCCAATTTTTTAATATCTCAGAATTAGCCTTCTCTTCAATATCAGGCAAAACCTCAGATATAGGCTTGCTGCAAAGAAAATCCAGCCTTGCCTTATCCTCACTTATATTAGACCCAATAACCTTAAGCTGTCCAGCAGCCTCAGTAAAATAATAATAAACAATATGCGCAGCAGAATGCAGCCTCATAATCCTATGCCTTCTCTCCCAGTCAATCTTCACAATAACATTGTCGCCAATGCCAAAATCAGGAACCTTCTCAAGAACATACATAATATCATCACTCTCAGCAACAGCCTCAAGAACATTAATACCCCCTATAGTCCCTTTATCAGATGCCTGGCCCCCGGAAAAAGCAAAAAAAACAGTCCTGTCAAGCCAAACCCTGTTGTCTTCAATAGCCTCAACAACAGCTGCGCACTCCTTCATATAAGGGTCATGCCAGAAAATCCTCTCAACCATAGCAAATCCAAAACAACAAAATTATATAAAGATTTTTGTTTTAGCCTGCTTAATGGCAAAAATATACATAGAAACATTCGGCTGCTCTGCAAACACAAACAACTCAGAGATAATAGCAGGCCTTCTTCAGAAAAAAGGCCATACAATTTCAGAAAATGAAGAACACGCAGAAATCATAGTATTAAACACCTGCACAGTAAAAAAGCCCACAGAGAGCAAAATAAAAAAAAGGCTCGCAGGGCTCCACAAAAAAAGAAAAAAAATAATCACAGCAGGCTGCATGGCAGAAGTGCAGGCAGATGAAATAAAAAAATCAGCTCCAGAAGCAGCAATACTTGGCCTCAAAAGCCTTGGCAGCATATGCAAAGCAGTAGACAGCCTCACAAAAAACAAAATATTTGAAGAACTAAGCAAAGCACATGAGCAAAAGCTCTTATTCCCTGAAAAAAGAAAAAACCCTGTAATAGGAATACTTCAGGTATCAGAAGGCTGCTTAGGCAAATGCAGCTACTGCATTGTAAGACTGGCAAAAGGAAAGCTCTTCTCATACACAGAATCAGAAATAATTGAAAAAGCAAAATCAATGATAAAGCAAGGCTGCAAAGAAATATGGTTCACAAGCCAGGACACAGCAGCCTATGGCCTGGACTCAGGCAGAGGAATAATCAGCCTTCTCAAAAAATTAAATTCCCTTGAAGGCAGCTTCATGATAAGAATAGGAATGATGAACCCGCAGCACTTAATCCCTGTTGCAGATGAGATGGCTGAAACAATAAACAAAGGCAAAATATTTCATTTCCTCCACATTCCTTTGCAATCGGGCAGCAGCAGAATCCTTAAGAAAATGAACAGGCCTTACACTGCTGAAGATTTCTTAAAATTAGCAGAAAAAATGAGAAAAAAAATAAGCAACCTCACAATAAGCACAGACATTATCTGCGGCTTTCCAGGAGAAACAGAAAAAGACTTCATGGATACAGTTGATTTAATAAAAAAATCCAGGCCAGATGTCCTCAACATCTCAAGATTCTGGCCAAGGCCAGGCACAGAAGCAGAAAAAATGCCAGGCCAGATACACGGCAATACCACAAAACAGCGCAGCCAGGCTCTAACAAAAGAATTCAGGAAAATAGCACTTGAAAAAAACAAAAAATGGATCAGCTGGAAAGGCCAGGCATTAGTAGATGAAAAACAGAAAAACTGCTATATTGCAAGAAACATCTCCTATAAGCCCATAGTTATCAAAAGCGCAAAAACCCTTCTCAGCAAAAAAATAACCATAGAAATAACAGGCGCAACAGAATGCACCCTAAGAGGAAAAATTACCAAACAAAACCCTTTTTAGCTTTTAAACAAAGCATTTAAATATTAAATCTGAAAATCTTTCTGCATGAGCATAAAACTGCATCTTGCATCATTGTTCACACTAGGGCTTTTATCAGGCCTTGTCTTTACAATAATACTTTCAGCCTCATATCTAGGTGGATTTCTCTCATGGCCCATAGTCATCCTTGCAGTAATTGCCTTTAATTTTTTCATGTGGCTTGTTGGCCCTTATATATCAGATTATATCTACAAGTTTTTTTATAAAATTGAGTTCTATGATTATGAGGAATTAAAAGAACACCAATATGCAAAATTTATGAAGCAGGTTTGCGACAAGCACAAAATCAAATTTCCAAGAATAGGCATTATTAAAGACCAGAACCCAACAGCATTCACATACGGCTCAGCAGCATTCAATGCAAGAATCGTATTTACAGAAGGCTTATTTAATTTTTTAGAAGAAGAAGAGCTTGAGGCAGTTGCAGCCCATGAGCTTGGCCATATCATAAACAAAGACTTTATCATCATGACTATTGCAGCGACATTAGTGGAAGTTCTTTATGTCTTATATGTTGTTTTTACGCGCTCAAGAGCAGGAACATCAACAGGCATCTTTGGAAGAAAAGCCCAGAGAAGAGGCAATTACCTTGTTTTAGTAGGTTTTGTTTCACTTTTTTTCTACTGGATTGCCACTTATATTTTACTTTTTCTAAGCAGGCTCAGGGAATACTATGCTGATGAATTCTCAGCAAAAGAAACAGGTGACTCAAACTTGCTTTCTGCTGCCCTGATCAAGATAGCATACGGAATTGCTGCAACCAAGGAAACAGAAAAAACAGCGCGTTTGCTAAACACAACAAGATCCCAGGGAATTTTTGACTTTAAAGCAGCAAAGGATCTTGGCTTGGTGTGCCAGAACACCAGCAACAAGAAAGACCTTATGGAGAGAGCCCTGTTGTTTGATATAGTAAACCCATGGGCATGGATTCTGCAGCTAAAGTCAACCCACCCATTAGTTGGAAAAAGAATCAAAAGGCTTTCAGGCTTAACTGAATCACCAGTATTTGAATTTGAAAACATTATCCATAAAGAAGTTGACAGGCAAAGGCTCTGGAAAAACTTTTTTACAGATTTTTTTATTGCAAACTCAACAAAATTAATAATTATGGCAACAATTATAATTGTTTTCCTGAGCATAGTTTATAATCAGCCATATTTCATCCCAGTCGTGATAACTGGAATAATCCTTTTGATAATTTTTTCAGCTGTCAAGATTAAGTACAGATTTCCTTTAAATAATTTCAATGAAACTTCTATTATTAACTGTATGGCAGACATTTATGCATCCCCTGTAAGAGGCAATCCAGTTAAAATAACAGGCAAGGCAATAGGCCGCGGCAAAGCAGGTTTTATATTCGGCGAGGACATGATATTTCAGGACAAGACAGGGTTTATATACCTGAATTATGAAAGTGCAATACCCTTGCTTGGAAACCTTTTTTTTGCATGGAAAAAACTAGAGACCTTATTAGGAAAGCCAGCTGTTTCAACAGGCTGGTTTCTTAGAGGAAATACGCATCACCTTGAGCTGTATAATTACAAGTCTGAAACAGAATCTATCCAAAGTTATGTAAGATTCTGGGCTGTCCTTGGAGCAGTCCTTAACATCTTCTTATGGTCTTTTGTTGCATTAGCAGCTTACCTAATCCTTAAGTTCAGTTTATTTTTAATTTAAGACTATTCTAACTTTATTAGGCCAAGATTTATCATACTTCCTCATACAAAAAAGAAAACATTTAAATATCTCCTGCAAGCTTTATTAATCCATGAAAGAAAGAGTAACACTCACAATAGACAAAGACATTCTAA
>PWVO01000084.1 GCA_003561825.1 Candidatus Woesearchaeota archaeon
ATAAGACCTTCTTTCAGGAGGCAGCAGTCTATGAAGCAGGAACTATATGCGGCATCTCGAACATTTTATGATAAACAATAGCCGCTGGAAGCCCCGTCCTTCAGGTCGCGGAGGATGTCACGTTTTTTGCAGTGAGTGGAGAGCTCATTTAAGCAGGCAGTAATGGCCTAAAATCAGTCATCTTTTTATACAAGCTTTGTTTTTAAGCCAAAATGAGCCCCTTAACTTATGCATTAGCGTGCCTTTTTTCCTTTTCAGGCTTTTTCATAGGGATTCTTTTGGGGGTTATGGCAAAAGAGGAAACAGCTGCAGGAAAATTCTACCTTTCATTAATACAGAAAGCAGCTATATTTACAGTTTTTACAGCCTTGCTTTATTTTTTCAGTGCAAGGCCTTACCAATGGGTTTTATTGTACATCCTGCTTATCCTTCTCTTTTCATTCAGGGTAAAAGATTACCTTGCTTACCTGATGTTTGCCCCAGCATTCTTTGCAGCATCTAATGAGCCTTATCTTTTTTACATTGTCTCTGGCATAATATTCCTGTTTGGCTTCCCGACAGGCTCTCTCTATTATATTGAAATGAAGAGAACCAAAAAGCACAATGATATCCTGAGGGCAGTCCTGAAAAACATACATTTTGCTGCAATATCAATAGCCCTTAAGGCACTGCTAGGATAAAAGGCTTTCAAGCCATAATCCAATCCTGCTAAAAAAAGACTCAATCTTCTGGAAAAAGCTCATTTTTTCCATCTCAATAAAAAACTCTGCCGTGCTAAGATACTCATTAAAGCTGCTTTCATAATGCCTTATCTCAGCAATTATCCTGTTTTGTCCTTCAGAAAGGCCCTTTGAATTTAGAATAAGGCTGACTCTTTTTTCACCCTCAACATCTCCTATGCTCCATCTCTGGATAATCCCGTTTTTCCTCAGAAGAACCTCAGCATCTCTTGGGACAGAGTAAGAAACCTGCTTTAAAACAATCTCTGCTTTGTAATCCTGGCCAAAAGCAACAGACTCAGGATGCTCTATGCTTTCAATTAACAGCTCTGGATCATCAATAACCTCGTATCTTATATGCGCTATCTCAGAGACATCATCATTCCTTAGAGTAACAGTCTTTTGCTTCTCTCCTGTGCTTTCTGCTATTCCAGAAAGAACAAGCTCTTTTTCCTGCGATATCCCAAGGTCAAAAACAGAGCAGCTTTCCATAAAGCAAATGCTTAAAGATTTAAGCAGAGTATTGCCCAGGTTTTTGACACTGCATACAGCAGAAACCTCGTCATTGACATAATATGAGTCTGATTCCGGCCTGCATTCAATCAATGTCTCAACAAGATACTTTTTTTCATCCCTTGATAACTTGTGGGACAAAATGTCATCAACTGTTTTTTCAGAAAGCACAATGCTTCCCTGCCTTGAGGCCATAGAAGACTCAGCATAAGGCTCCCCTGAAACATAGATGCCTGCAGGCATAGTGTAGATGTAGCCTGGCCTAAGAGAATCATCAAGCCTTACTTTCCAGTAAACCTCTTTCTGCTCATAAGGCTTTAGCAGCACATACTGCAGCCTGTGGCCAAAAACCTCAACCTCTCTGGGAACAGAAACCTGAATAGCCAAAGGAAGGTAATAATTGTTAGGGTTTCTTATCTCAGCAGCAATAATATTATAAGACCCAAACCCGGTTTCATCTGCGTAAAACCCAAGGCTTGCATCTGCTAATTCAGGTATTTTTTCCCCTGCCTTGATTATCTCAGCAGAGATGTCAAGCCTATCTGCCCTTATGTCAAAATCCCTTCCTCTCCACCTGTATCTTGTTGAGTGGCTTCCTGAATCCTCTGAAACCCCAAGCGCAACATGAGAAACACCTATCCTGCCAAACTCTCCGTAAGTCACATCAAAAGCAACCCAGCCATAGCCAGGAAAATAAACCTCAGCCCAGGCATGGGGGCCGAAGCCCTGTATCTCAGGGATGTTTGAGTATGCTATGCCAGAAACATATCTTGCCGGTATTCCGAGAGAGCGGCACATTGAGATAAAAAGAGAAGTGAACTCATCGCAAGTCCCTCTTCTCTCAACAATAGTCTTTGATGGCTTTTCACTCAGGTCTGCATAAGCAAGGTCATACTCCATGTTCCTTTTAACCCACTCGCCAAGCCTGTGCACAACAGCATAAAGGTCATCTTCTCCTTCTGCAATTCCAGAAGCAGTAAAGATTATGTCATTGCTGATGTCAATGTTTTCTGTTTCCTGAGTGTATTCTTTGTGGTAAGAGATGCTTAAGGGAAAATCAACCTTTGTTTTAACTTCTTTTATCCTGCTTCTTGTCTCAACCTCAGAGCTAACCAAGAACCAAAGATTTTTCTCAGAAGGACTTTCCCAAGTGAATTCAATCAAATCATCTTTTTTCACACCATTAGGAAGCATCTCAATGCTTTTTACTTTTTGCTGGAAGCCATCTTCAGGAAAAAGATAAACCTCAGCAGATACATATTCAGCAGAATAATCAGGCTTTCTTGGCAAAATCTCAATCCCAGAAGATATTTTAATGCCTATCTCCAGAGAATCAGCGCTGTAAACAAGAGGCTCATTTGCATATGCAAGAGGAATAAGCAAAAAAACAATTAAAAGAGCTATTGCCTTCATCTTAACACCATTCAGCTATTAGCATAAGCAAATAGCTGCTTTTTTGCCTAATAAAACAGCGCCCTTTTATTAATGTTTTTAAAAACTCTTTTTGCTGAAACCTTGCCAGAAGATTTTTTTTAGAAACACGCCGAGGGGGGGATTTGAACCCCCGTGCCCTAAACGGACAAAGGATTAGCAATCCTTCGCAATGGCCAGGCTATGCGACCTCGGCATATTGCCAGTATTTACTCATTAGTTTATAAACTTTTTTGATTTTTTGATATTTATCTACTTTTAAAGAGTCACAAGGATTTATATATCTTTTTAGCAAACTAATGCTTAATGATAAAAAAGGCCCAGCTTGCTACAGAATACTTGATAGGAATTTCAGTGCTTCTTGGCATAGTTCTCCCAATGGTCTATGTTTTTTATGACTATTCCTATGAATCAGTAAGCGATGCCAGTATGAGCCAGATAAATAAGATATCAAATGACATCCTTGACTTGTGCTACAGGGTTTATTATCAGGGCGAGCCTTCTTACCTTACTTACAGTGCAAGAATGCCATCTGGAATAGCAGATGTTCAGATCTGGGGCAACAGAGAGCTTGTTTTCTTTTTAGCAGACGGATCTTCTTTGTCTTACTGGTCAGAGGTTCCGATCTCAGCAGTAGGCGCCCCATGTGAGCACCCATGCTCAGTTCAATTTAACAGGTCTTTTTATTCAGAAGGCATTAAAAGAATAGTAATCCAGGCAAGGGATGATTATGCTTATATTTTTGAAGGGCCCTTAACTCATGCTGAATTAGTTGGTGAGACTCTTCCAGGCCAGGACCAATTCCCATTGTTTAGCATGGATGATGGCTATATCCCTATGTTTTACGACAACTTGTTAAGAAATTCCCCTATTTATCAGCTTGGAGGGAATTTAGGCATAGGCACAGAAAGCCCTTCTGCAGGGCTTACAGTTGCTGGCGATATGCTAATCTCAGAGCATTTAAATTCAGGAGCTATGATTGTTGGGGGCCTGCTTTCATTTAACACCTTAACTGCAGACGGCCCTCTTAGCCTTGGGGGAGAAAGAATAGAATCTCTCCCGTATCCAGAAGAAGATCATCATGTTGCAACAAAAAAATTTGTAGATGACGAGGTACAGAAATGGATAGATGAAAATGATTAAACTTTATTTAAGGAGGTGTGATTATGAAAATTAATCATGGAAAATTAGGGCTTTTAGCAGCATTTTTTGTTTTTGGCATTCTTATATTGCAGAATGCTGCTGCTGACACAACATTAAATGATATAGAGATAGATGTTGAGCAAAATTATGTGCCTGTATTTCTGGCAAATGCTTTTCGGAGCTCTCCGATTTTTGCTTCTGCAGTTGGCTTAACTGGCAATATTGGAATAGGAACATTAAACCCTCTTGCAAAGCTTCATGTTGCAGGAAATGTAAATATTGATAATTCTCTTAATATTGGAAATGATGCAAGTGTATCGAGCCTTGAATTCAGCACAGCGCAGGCATCTGGAGAAATAAACATGAATGAAAATCCAATAACTAATGTTAGATATCCTGAAAATGAGGATGATGCTGCAACAGCAGGGTATGTTCTTGATATGCTTAGCGGATTATCAGGAGGCGCAGATCTCCCTCCAGGAGTTTCAGGCCAGACATTAAGGCATGACGGCACAGGCTGGGTTGCAAGCAGCCTTTTGTTCAATAATGGCGAGCAGGCAAGGATACAGAACAATGCAGAAGTTTTGAGCTTAATAGGAGAGAATCATGTTTTTCAAGGATTTTATCCACAGGGCGGAGAGAATCGTTTTGGATGGCTTGGGTATGGATCTTCTGGAACTCAGGTCCTTACATTGATGAATCAAAGGAATGCCGGCCTGGACATTGGCACAAATGGAAATAGCAGAATATTCATTACAGGAGCAGGAAATGTCGGCATCGGAACCACTGCTCCGGGCACAAAATTAGATATAGCAGCAGGAACAGGGACAACCCTTCGTGTAGCAAATCCTCCTTCTGGAAATCCAGCAATGCTGGTAGGAAGGGTAAGTGGAAGCCCTTCTATCAGGGGTATTTCTGATACAGATTGGTTGATAATAGATGCGGGAACAAGTGGTAGAGCTGGGCTGAATTACTGGAGCAGTGGAGATGTGGTGCTAGCTCGGGGAGGGGGAGATGTTGGCATTGGCACAACTTCTCCTTCATATAGGCTTGATGTTTCTGGGAATGCAAGGTTTACACAGCCAGTTATTGTTGGATCTCCTACTGCAGATTCACATGCAGCTACCAAAGCTTATGTGGATGCTTCAGTAGGTGATGCAGGCTCTGGAATTGACGGTTCAGGAACAGCAAACTACATCACAAGATGGGCTGGCAGCTCTTCTTTGGACAACTCAGTTATCTATCAGTCTGGAAGCAATATAGGTATTGGAATAACAAGCCCGGGAGGAAGGTTGCATGTTGAAGGCCTTGACGAAAGCCCAATTATCCAGTTCAGAGGCCGCAGTCAAGGGGAAAC
>PWVO01000148.1 GCA_003561825.1 Candidatus Woesearchaeota archaeon
CTTTTTTCTGCTTCTGCTTCTGTTAGGCCTTTTGGTGATGTTTTTAGTGCTTTAAGTGCCTGCTCTGGTGTCTGCCTGTAATAGTTCATATTCACCTCTTTTATTAGCTTGTGGTTTATTTAGGTATTTATATTTTTTTGATTTGGGCGAAGATTAATAAATGAAGGAAATAACAGGAAGGATGATGCATGCTAAAACAATTGAAAGGGTTGCAGAGGAAAGCAAAAATGTTATTCTTGACTGCTGTTTTCCTAATGGTGCTATTGTTGCTGCAAATTCATCAAAGAGCTATTACCCTAAGCAGGCTAAGAATTACAGGTTTGTGTGGCCCAGGGATGCAATGTATGCCTGCATTGCTGCTGATATTCTCGGGCTTGACATACAGGAGAAGTTTTTCAAATGGTGCATGAAAGCTGAGTCATGGGAAAGAACCGGGCTGTTTTATGAGAAGTATTATGTTAATGGCAAAAAGGCAAGGTTTAATCTGCAGCCAGACCAGACTGGAAGTGTTCTTATTGCTCTTCATTATTTTTTTAAGAAATGCCCTGGAAGATTTGAAAGGCTTATTAGAAAGTCAGCAGACGGGCTTTGCAGGATATGGGACAAGAATCATTTTAATGTTATTACACAGGACTTGTGGGAGGAGAGGCTTTGCTTTCCTGACCTGAGAGAAGGCTTTAGTTATTCTGCTGCTGTGTGCGCAAGGGGGCTTGAGTGCGCAAATGAGATAATGCCTAACAGGAGATGGAAAGAGGTTTCCAGGCAGATGAGGGATGCTGTTCTTAAGAGCAAAGGGGATTTTTTTTACAGGTCTTTTGGGAAGATTAATGATTTCAGAACTGATGCCTCTCTTCTCGGGCTTGTGTGGCCTTCTGGTCTGGTTAAGGCAGATAACATCAGGATGAAGAATACTGTAAAGCTGATTGAGAAGGGGATTGCAAAAGGCTATGAGGTGCACAGGTATGAGAATGATGATTATGACGGCTGGATGTACAGGGGCATGCACAGGAAGAAAGGTGCAGGGTATTGGCCGCTTCTTAATTTCTGGATGTCTGTTTATTATGCTGAAGAGGGAAATAAAAGGAAGGCAATGAGGTATTATAATAGGGTTATTTCAGACTTGGATGGCAAAACACATATTCCTGAGCAGATTTTTAAGAATAAGGCCCAGGTGTCTGTTTCTCCTCTATGCTGGTCTCATTCTATGTTTGTTATTGCATCAAGAAAGCTTGGGATTTTTTAGCATTTAATCATTGAGTAATAGCAAAATATATATATATGTGTGTCTACCTTTATTATTTTAAGAATGAAATATCAAAATTTACTTAAATCAAAACTTTTTGCTCCTGAAAGAGTTGATAAAATTCTGAGTGGATTAGAATATACGGCTTTAGTATTTTTTAATTTAATATCTATTGGTACCGGCATTCTTTCTTATGAACGCTTTATCAATGAGGATTATAAAAATGGAATTACTTGGGCTATGTTTACTGCAGGGATTCAGATTGGAAATTATTTTAATATAAAAAATAAAAAACTTAGAGAAAAATCTAGAGAAAATCACTTAAAATATATGAGGAGAATAGATGATGAGTGTAGAAAAAAATTATCAGAAGAAATTTCTATGGATGCAGAAGATTTGGAATATACAGGAAGGTTGGAAAATACAGTGAATGATTATGAAATATAATTTTTTTTCTGGTTAAGATAATTCAACTGAGATATTTTAAGAATGGGAAAAGGGCATAAGAATAGGATTATATTCTCACTTTTTTATTGCATATTTTTCCATAAGCTCTGTTTTAACTTTTTTCATGCCAGGGCTTAGGCCTACAAGATACTCTGCAGGGTTTTCAAGCCTCCTGACTTCAGGCCATATTTTCTTTAGTTCCTGGGATGCCCTGTGTTTGATTTCATCTAGGCTGGGGCGTGAGAAATAAACAGTACCCCCATCAATCATTGTTTCTAGCAGAGGAATGGCAGCTGGGTTTTTGAATTCTTTTGACTCATATTGCTTTGACCTGTGGTGAACTGTAATGCTGTCTCCGATTTCTTCATCTGGCCTCATCAGCACATCAGCGGCATAATATCCGTTCTGGTCTAATAATCTGTATGGCTTTTTTATTCCTGGGTCTGTTATTTTTTCTTCATTTCCTGATATCTTTATAACTTCCCTGTCACCTACCTGGACCAATTTGTAAACCGGTCCTAAAGAAGGTGATTCTTCTGCTGTAACAAGCTTTGTCCCTATGCCAAACATATCAATTTTTGCCCCCTGCTCTTTTAAGGCTTTTCTTGTCCACTCATCAATGTCATTTGAAACAACTATCTTAGTGTCGTTAAATCCATTATCATCGAGAATTTTTCTGATGATCTTGCTCTGGTAAGCAAGGTCTCCGCTGTCATCCCTTACTCCCTTAAATGTTTTTAAGCCTAGTTTTTTTGCTGTGCTTACAGCATCCTCTGTGCCGCTTCGATAGCCGTATGTGTCTATCAGGAAAACACTCTCTTCAGCAAATACTTTTGCATAAGATTCAAATGCCTCTTTTTGTGTAGGAAAAGCCATCACAAAACTGTGTGCATGCGTTCCTTTTGCAGGGATTCCATAAACCTGCTCTGCCAGAACATTAGATGTGCCTGATCCTCCGCCAATATAAGCTGATCTTGATGCTATTAAGCCTCCTTCTATCCCGCCTTGTGCTCTTCTCAGTCCGAATTCTATAAAAGGCTCATTTCCCTGGTCAGAGATTCTTGCTGCTTTTGTTGAAACAAGAGTTGCAAAACCAAGCTGATTAAGAACAAAAGTTTCTATAAAATTAGACATTGGCAGGGGAGCAGTTACCTGCAACATGGGCAGATAAGGCTGTGCCATAGTTCCTTCTGGCAAGGCCTCAACTTTGCCGCTAAATCTTGCTTCCCTTATGTATTCAAAAAAAGATTCTGGCATCTTCCAGTTTTTTCTGATATGGTCTATGTCTCTGCCAGTAAACTGGAATTCCTCCAGATATTCAATTATCCTCTCCAGGCCAGAAACTATAGTGAAACCTCCGCTGAAAGGATTTCCTCTGTAAAGGGCATTGAATGTTGCTGCTTCCTCTGCTTTTCCTGACTCGATGTAAGCTGCCATCATAGTGAACTGGTAAAGGTCTGCAGCCATTGCCTGATTAATCGGGGGCTTTTCTGAGAGGAAATAGGATTTTCCATTGCAGCCCTTTACTTCAGCCCATCCCATTCTGGTGTTCTCGACTAGATCCAGGCCTTTAGAAAGCAATTCTTCAACATCAACATCTTTCATTTATCCCACCATATTGTTCAATTGTGCTTTGCTGGAAATTTAGTCCAACCCTGCAAAGCCCTCGATAAATTTTTTTCTCAGTTTTTCACTATTAGTTTCAGTGTAATTACGTTCATGATTCTCTTTTTTAAAAAGTTTCCCTAATTCTGGATGAGGGGGCATATATTTTTTATGTTCTGCATTTCTGACAAGCTTATTTACCCTGCTGATTAAAGAACTGTCAATATTTTCTGTGTTTCCTTTTAGTATCTTGTCTAAGACTGGATATGTTAATCCTATTATCTGCTCGTCATTCATCTTGTCAGAAAGCCCTGCGTCCGGCTTCATTTTATCGTAAAGGTATTCAGGCGGGACTCCCAGATGCTCTGCAAGGCCGTATAATTCCATTTTGTAAAGGTCTAAAACAGGCTCTACGTCAACTCCGCCGTCGCCGTATTTTGTAAAAAAGCCTATCTCAAATTCTGACTTGTTTGTAGTGCCAAGCACTATAGAGTTAAGGGAGTATGCAATATCCATCAGCTTTATCATGCGCTCTCTTGCCATAAGGTTTCCTTTTTGTGTTGGAGTCCTGAATAAATACGGATGTTTTGAGATGCTCTCATCAACTTCGGGCTGGATATTGATAATTCCAGGGATTGTAACAACTGCTCTTTCTCCTGTAACACCATCATGCACTTCTGAGGTTACTGATGAAGGCAGATCAAGAATATGAGCGATTTTTCTACCTTTGTGATAATCCTGAGTGCTGTAAGGCAGGCAGACTCCAAAGACACGCTCTGGCCCTAATGCATTTTTTGCAAGGAAAGCAACAACTGTGGAGTCTATTCCTCCGCTCAGTCCTATAACTCCCATTTTCCTTCCCTGGCCTTCTACTTTTTCGTAAATAAACTTCTCTATAGTTCCTGCTATTTTTTTATAATTCATTTTAACACCCTGTGTATCCACATCAAAAAATACTATCATTTTTTTGTACCTCTTTCTTTTAATGCAAAATAAGGTGTAAGGCAGAACCTGTACCCATGCCCTCTCCTAAAATCCTTGACTGTCTCTTTTTGTTCAGGTGTCATTTTTGCAGTGCTTTCCCTGTCTATATAGCTCAAAAGCAGTGAGTCACTTGCTTTGAAAGGTATGCTAAACTCTGATCTAAGGTCATTTACAATCTCTTCCTGCACTGGCCTGTATCTTTCATATAAGACAGAAGCTTTCCCTGAATTTACACCTAAATCCTCGCAAAGCTTGAGAACCTCAAGTGTTCTTAGCTTATCTGTAAACCATCTTCCACCATAAAGATAATTATCTGCCTCTTCTCTTAGGAAAACAAACCCTGTTTCTCTTAAATTAAAAACTCCATAAGGCTTGCTTGGAGATAAAAATACAGCAGGAATGTTTTTGTCTGAAACATCAAAATCATATGCTTTAGTTGATCCAACATAAGCAAGGTCAAGCATAACTTTATGTTCGTTTTCCAGAAGGCTTCTTACCAGCCCGTCAGGGAGGATGTTGCCGTCAATTGCAGAAGGATTGGATATGATCCAGAGCCCTGGCTTTATATTCTCTGGCTTTAAATGATGGGGATCATGCTCATTAAGAGCCATTTTGAGGGCTTTGTTGGCATAAACAGAAAAGCCTTCATATTCTCCTGCTAGGAGGTTTATTGATTCTGTGTTATCAGCAACTTTCATTTTTGTTAAAACCTTGAAAAGTGCTTCACTTGAGCCTGGGCAGGCATAAAAATGGTCAAAAGAGTCAAGGCCTTTAACTGTCTGGCTGTATCTTTCTATTATTCTCCTGCCAACAGGGATAAAAAGCTCGTCAAGGTTGATGCACCCTTTAAGTGGGCCTTCTCTGTGAGCAGGAAATTCTAA
>PWVO01000018.1 GCA_003561825.1 Candidatus Woesearchaeota archaeon
ATGAGCTGATTTTGGCCTATTTAAATAAAAATATTTTTGATAATAATTATTATATTATATATATAGAGATATGTTTATTATAAAATATAAATAAAAAACCATCAAATCAAACAAAAATTATTTTCAATATTGAAAATAATTAATTAATATAATATATTATTATAATATTATATAATAATAATAAAAAAAAAGTCATAATAACAACAATAATAACAACAATAATAACAATTAGAACCATATAATAATAAAAAAATAACAATGAAATCAACAAAAAAAAGATAAAAATAACACTAACATCAACACCAACACTGGCAAGTAAAAATAAGGATAATAAAACAATAAGGACATTAAAGATTGCAATAATATAGTAGAAGCAATAAGATAATAAGCATAATAAGAATAGCAATAGGATAATAAGAGCAATGAAATACAAGAACACTATAAGAATAATAATAAATACAAATAACAATAAATAATAACAATAATAACAGGCATTTTTCCTGAGCAATGTTCTGGGAAAATTATTACACAAACAATATTCTTAGAAACTTATTTGAAGAACCTTATTTGAATTTACAACAGATTATAAAAACAACCATAATAATGTTTTTTAGGTATTTGTTTAATGTATCCAGTGCTTTTTTATGAATCAGCAATGAATCAGTATTCAGGGCATCTATAGTACATCTGTGTTTCACATATTTCACTAGCTTTGCGCTGCTGCCTGCGGCACTGGACAATTGATTTTAGTTTTTATTTTTCATTAATCAATAATTAATCATGCCAAAAAAGCCTGAAATCAGAATCAGGCCTTTAAAGGAAATAAGGGGGTCAGGGGGGAGGAAAAGCATTGAAACCGATAAGTTTATATTAAGGTTGTAACCTTCCTTTCCATTGGAAGAAGATGGTGCAAAAAGGGTTGAATGTGTTTTTTGAGAAGTTTCTTAGCAAAGAATCTTTGTTTCGAAGCAAGAGTATCCTGCAGTCTAGTTATGCGCCTGATTTTATCCTGCACAGGAATGATTATATTGAGAAAATTGCAGGCATTCTTGGGCCTGCACTGAGGCTTGAGAAGCCCTCTAACCTTTTTATATACGGCAAGACAGGTGTTGGAAAAACCCTTTCAATGAAATATGCATCAACTGAGATGCTTAAGGTTTCAGCAAAGCAGAATGTAAACCTCAAGATATTCTACATTAACTGCAAGCTCAGAAAGGTTGCTGACACAGAGTACAGGCTTATTGCGCAGCTTATCAGGGAATTTGGAAAAGAAATTCCTTCAACAGGCCTGCCAACAGATGAGGTTTATAACATTTTCTTCAATATAATTGACAGGGAAAAGCAGATGGTTATTCTCATACTTGATGAGATTGACCAGCTTGTAAAAAAAGCAGGGGATGAGCTTCTTTACAACCTTACAAGAATCAACGGCGAGCTTAAGAACTCCCAGATATCCATAGTTGGGATTTCTAATGACCTTATTTTTGTTGACAATCTTGATCCAAGGATCAAATCTTCTTTGTCAGAAGAGGAGATACTTTTCCCGCCTTATAATGCCCTCCAGATACAGGACATACTAAACCAGAGGGCAAAAGAGGCCTTTAAGGAAGAGTCAATTGAAACAGGTGTTATTGAGAAGTGCGCTGCATATGCAGCAAGGGAGCACGGAGATGCAAGAAGGGCACTTGAGCTTCTCAGGGTTGCTGGAGAGATAGCTGAAAGAAACGGCTATTCCAAAGTAAAGATAAAGCACATAGATGAGGCAGAGGACAAGATTGAGCGCGACAGGCTTCTGGACATTGTAACAACACAGCCAAAGCAGTTCCAGGCAGTGCTTTACTCAATAATGTCTCTTTATACAAAAAAGAACAATATTATCTTTACTGGAAAGTCCTATGAGGTTTACAAGGCAACCTGCTTTAGGGCAGGCCTGAGGCCCCTTACCCAAAGAAGGTTTTCTGACATTATTGCAGAGCTTGACATGTTGGGCATAATTAATGCAAAGGTTATATCAAAAGGCCGGTATGGCCGCACAAGGGAAATCTCAATCTCATTAAGCTCTGTTTCAGAGTCCAAGATCAAAAAAATACTAGAGGAAGGGCTTGAATTATCTTGAAATTTCAAGAATAGCCTTTCTTACCTAAAAAATGAGCTTAAAAGACCCTAAGCAGGAGATAGTAGAGCATTTTCTTAATAACAGCCTTTTTTTAAGCCCAGACATGCTTGATGATCTTGGGAGCATAAAGGCAGAGGAATTAAGTGCCCTGGTTTCTGAAAGAATAAAAGCCCCGGACTTTGTTTTTATCAATAAGGATGTTTTTGAGATCCTGAAGAAAAATGATTCTGTGGATTTTAACTGGCACGAGTTTGAAAGGTCAAAGGTATTGTGCGAAAAAGGCAGGAACTGCAACATATACCTTAAGTTTATTGATTACCTTAAGAAAAGAGACTCAGCTGGCATAATAAAAGCTCCTGATGCAGAGATATTGTTCTCTTATGGCGAGGCCCCAAAGAAAAAAGAGGCCCAGGACTTTGTTGCATTGTTCAATGCGCGCTTTAAGGCAATTGAGGCAATGCTGAGGAACAGGCAGGAGCTACAGAATGTTATGTCAATAAGCAGGGTCAGAGGAAAAAAAGACAGGGACACTGTTTCAATAATAGGCCTTGTAAGCAGCAAGCAGCTGACAAAGAACGGGAATTTCATGCTTACTGTTGAAGACCCTACTGGCATAATCAAGGTTCTTGTGAATAAGAACAACAGGCAGGCATATGAGATGGCATTGGATATTGTGCATGACGAAGTAATAGGCATAGCCGGGGTTAATGGGGATAATATTGTTTTTGCAAACAGCGTTATATGGCCTGACATTCCAATACAGAAAGAGCTTAGAAAATGCCCTGAAGAGTCATATGCAATATGCCTTTCTGACTTTCATGTGGGATCTTATAATTTTCTTGAGGAAAACTTTATCAAATTCCTTAAATGGCTTAATGGAAAAGCAGGCAATGAGAGGCAGAAAAATATTGCAAAAAAAGTGAAGTATATTTTTATTGTAGGGGATCTTGTTGACGGAGTGGGGATTTACCCTGGCCAGGATTCTGAGCTTAAGATAAAGGACATCTATGAGCAGTACAATGCATGCGCTGAATTGCTTAAGCAGATCCCAAAGCGCATAAGGATTATTATATCCCCGGGGAACCATGATGCAATGCGCATATCAGAGCCACAGCCAGTGCTTACTAAAGATTTTGCAGCAGCAATATGGGATCTGCCTAATGCTTCAATGGTCTCAAACCCAGCTCTTGTAAACATTGCCAGGTCAGAAGGCTTTTCTGGATTTGATGTCCTGATCTACCACGGCTACTCTTTTGATTATTTTATTGCAAATGTTGAGTCTATCAGGAACAGGGGAGGCTATGACAGGGCTGACTTAATGATGAAATTCCTGCTGCAGAAAAGGCATCTTGCACCAACACACGCATCTACGCTCTATATCCCGGATGTTAACCAGGATCCGCTTGTGATAAGCTCTGTGCCGGATTTTTTCCTTACAGGCCACATACACAAGTCCTCAGTTTCACTTTACCGCAATGTTACTATGGTTTGCGGATCCTGCTGGCAGAGCAAAACCCCATTCCAGGAAAAAGTGGGGCACCACCCAGAGCCCTGCAGAGTTCCTATAATAAACTTACAGACAAGGGATGTCAAGATACTTAAGTTTGACAAGGCATGAAAATGGCAGAAAAGCAATTTAGTGAAAAAATCGGAAAATATTTCTCTAGGATAGATGAAGAAATAAAAACAGCATACAAGATTGCAAACAAGGCAAGAAGCAAGGGCTATGACCCTGAGCCAGAGGTTAATATCCCTCTTGCAGAAAACATGGCAGAGAGAGTTGAAGGCCTTATATCAACAGTTGCTCCGCAGATAATAGGCTCTGGGATCTCTGAGAGGATAATTGAGCTTGAGAAAGAATACGGAGCCCTTGACTGGAGAATCTCTTTTATTATAGCGCTTGAGATAGCCCAGGGCAAATACTGCAAGTTCAGGGACAAAAAAGAGGCAATTGAGGTTGGGATAAGAGTTGGCTTTGCATACCACACAATGGGAACAGTTGCCTCGCCGCTTGAGGGATTTGTCGGTATTGACATAAGAAAAACAAAAGCCGGCAAGGATTATTTTGCACTGATGTACTCAGGCCCAATAAGAAGCGCAGGCGGAACAGGGGGCTCTGTTTCTGTGCTTATAGCAGACTATGTGAGAAAGCATCTTGGCTATGATGCTTATGACCCCCTGGAAAAAGAGATTAAAAGAGCTGTAAGGGAAAGCTATGATTATCATGAGCGCGCAACAAACCTCCAGTATCTTCCGAGTGAGGAAGAGATTGAGTTTCTTGCATCAAAACTGCCAGTTCAGATAGACGGCGACCCAAGTGAGCAGATAGAGGTTTCAAACTACAAGGACCTTGAAAGGATAAAGACAAACAACATAAGAGGGGGCTTCTGCCTTGTTATCAATGAGTGCCTTGCCCAGAAAGCCCCAAAGCTGTGGAGCAGGATCTCAAAATGGGGGAAGGAGTTTGGCATGGAACACTGGTTTTTCCTTGAAGAGTTTCTTGAGATACAGAAAAAAAAGAAATCAGAAGGCGGGGAAAACAAGGCAAAGTCAGATGAAAAAATCTCCCCAAACTACACTTTTATCAAAGACCTTGTTGCAGGCAGGCCCATTGTTGCATTCCCATTAAGGCCAGGGGGCTTTAGGCTTAGGTACGGGCGATCAAGGACATCAGGGTATTCATCAGCAAACATACATCCAGCAACAATGATTGCATTAAAGGGCTATATTGCAGCAGGCACTCAGCTCAAGGTTGAAAGGCCAGGCAAGGCAGCTACTGTGTCGCCTTGTGATTTTCTTGAAGGCCCTGTTGTAAAGCTTAATGACGGCTCTGTTGTGAAGCTTTCATCAGAAAAAGAAGCAAAAAAATATGCAAATGAGATAAACGAGATAATATTTCTTGGGGATATACTTTTTAATTACGGAGACTTTTTCAACAGGGCTCACATACTTGTGCCAGCTGGCTACTGCGAGGAATTTTGGGC
>PWVO01000113.1 GCA_003561825.1 Candidatus Woesearchaeota archaeon
GCCTGCCAAAGGAAGAGACGACAAGCCTGCTTGCTTATATGGGCAAATCTTTTGAATCTTTTAAAGCACCGCTTTTGGTCAAAGGGAGAAACTTCTACCGAAACCAGTTGCATGATAAAGATCCCGGGCTTAGATGGATTGCTGCAAAAGCTTTGATTGACAGTTATAAAATTGAAGCAGGAAAAAAAGGAGACACTGAAGCATTACTTCGAAAAGATCTTGGAGAGATAGTTGAAGCTTTGTCTCTAGGCAAAAAATATCCAAGTTTGGCTTCTGATACTGATTTAATTGCAAAAAGATTTGTGAGATACTCGCCTTGGAAACTAAAAGGATCTGATCCTTATGATTTAGCAGTTTTAGATGATTTAATCCCTATGGCTTCTGATGCTGCTTCAGGAGCACAAAGATTTGGTGTTGCATTGTCAATTGAGGATTTTTGCGATTTAGATAATTTATCACCCACAAAAGAAGGGGTTGCACAATTTAACCGAGAGATTGCTGACAAAACATATGCTGCAGTTGAGAATAATAAGTATTTTAGAAAATTTTTGGCGGATGAGTTTAATTTGGTTGCAAAATTGAGAGATAGGCCAAAAGAGGTTGCAGCATTACTTCCTGTATTGAAGGATATTTCCCTGGAATTAGCTGATTATGCTCAAAGAGTTGGCGAAGACAAATTTGAGGGAGTATATGAATTCATATTTAACAGAGTTGGTTTCGATAAATCTGCTGTGGGCACATATTATTTATATAAACATTACCTTGGAAGAGATTTCTTTCAATTTATGAGAGATTTCCAGGAAACTGGGGAGTCTTTTAAAAAATTACCAGCTATTAAAGAAAAATATGGGCGGTTTTTTGATGAAGAAAGATTGCGTCCCATTGTAAATCATATTGCAAAGAAAAGAAGCAGGGATTTAATAGAAACACTTGCTGGCAATCTATTTTTAAACTCCTCTGATTTAATTAGGACTATTGCATACAAGCTGAATCCTTCTGCAGGCAAAAAAGAAACAGTTAGTGTTTTGGCTGAATTAAATAAAACCCATAATTTCCTTAAAAAATTCGGGGATAATATTTTAATCTCCAGGTTAGATGAATTGCCGGATTCAATATCAGCTCAGGAAGCCCTGGAAGCAATAAAAGATGTTAGAATCCAGTGTTATACTAATGTAATAGGGGACACAGCTAAAATTCCTCCAGAATTAGAAGGAATGCTGGATAATATAGTTTTTGCATTTTACAATCAAAACTCTAGTTTTGAAAATGTAAATGTTCAGCCGGCGCTTAAATTAATTGTATCCACATATCTTGAGAAAAATCCAGAAGCTGCTTTTGATGCAATTAGAGAACAAGAGCCTAATAAGCAGTTAAGAGCATATTTTTCTGAAAAAGGGGTAAATATAGAAGGTTATGAAACAGGGATTGAAAGAAGTTATGCTCTGAAAACTGACAAAGACCAGAATAGAAAGTTAAAGGAAATGATAGATTCTGAGCTGGGGATAATCTATGATAGATTGGACTCTCTTGGAATTGAAAAACCGTCAGGAAGCGTCATACAGCAATTGAATTGTGTTGAGAAAATTCTCAGTGAATATCAATTTAGTAAAGAGACAGAACTTTTTAAAGCAGAAATAAAAGGCCATATCCACAGATTAAAAAGCGTAAGAGGAACAGTAAAGGAAATGGAAGACAATGTTGTTTTCTATGTTGGCACTGATCCTTTTGAGTCATTGCATATGGGGAATTACTTCGGATCTTGTCTGAGTCTGGATGCATGTAATGGCTGGGCAAGTGTTGTTCAGGTAATGGATTCAAACAAGAATGTAATTTACGCAAGAGGGTCAAACGGAAACTATGTTGGTAGAAACAGGACAGCCTTAACAGACCAGGGAGTGCTCTGTACCAGATTCCATAAAAACGGCGGCTTATTCATTGGAGATGCTTGGATTGATTATTTAACAGAATTTGGAGCGCACATTAATCAGGATGTTATAATCCCGGAAATGTTTGCAACATTAGCAATGGATAATAAGCTGAGAGAGTCTCCGAATGTAATCCAAAAAGAAGTAACAGCGCATATTGAGCCCGCTTATTTTTCTTCATTCTACGGAGATGGGCTAACTGCAGAAAAACTTGAGGATGGAAGAATAAAGATAACAACCAGGGCTTATGTTATTAAAAAACAAAGAAATATTTCCTCCCAAAAACCCATCCAAAAGCTATATAAACAGCCTGTTTTTCCCAATGAACATGGCCTTGAAAATAGACTATGAAAAATGCTGCTGGAAAGACGGCAGATGCACAAGCTGCTCATGCGGCGCAGAATGCAAAGGCTGCGTGGATGCCTGCCCAGTAAAAGCCCTTAGGCGTGAAGATCTTATAATTATAGATCAGGAAAAATGCATAGAATGCGGGGCCTGCATACCTGCCTGCAGCCATAATGCTCTTTCTCTGGAATAATCCAAAAAGCATTCATTTAACCAATGGCCTAATTCATTCATTTTAACCTCTTGATTAGTTCAAGTGAATCTTTTTCTATTTTTGAAAAGGCAAACCATTTATTGCCTAAATCTTGCTCTTTTGGTTGTTAAAACACCTGCAAGATTTGCCAATCCGTGCTCTGTAAATGCATAAGGAAGACTTCTTCCAAGATTTTTTTTGAAGGTATCGCATTTTGCGATACCATGCTTTCTGTCTCATCATTTTTCAGCTGAAAACAAAAAACTGGTGGAAAGAGAACATAGCCGGTTTCTTTGAGTGAATAAAAAGCAAAATTTTTTAATATGAAGCCAATTCCATAAAAGAAACAAAAAGGAGGCAAATCAAAATGTTTCTAAATGAAAACTTTTCAATAACAGATTACAGATACAATGAAGTAAAGCTTTACTTATTCACTTTTCTTTTCAGCATAGGAAATCTTGCACTTCCTCTTATAGTGCATTACTTCGGCCTCGGCGGCCCAGTATTCCTTCCTATATACTTTTTCATACTCATAGGCAGCTACAAGTTCGGCCTGAAACTAGGCCTCATGACAGCAGTTATAACACCAATAATAAACCACCTGGCAACAGGAATGCCCAATGCCGCAATGATATACCCTGTTTTTGTAAAAGGAATTGCATTGGCACTGATAGCTTACGCAGTAGCAGGCAGGACAAGAAAGATCAGCATCCAGAACCTTATAATAATAATCCTCTCTTACCAGGCAGTTGGGATAATATTTGAGGCATTTTACTTCTCAAGCCTGTCAAGGGCTTTCAGCAATTTTGCAGTAGCATACCCAGGCATGCTGATACAGCTTGTTATAGGCTATCTTATATTAAGAGGCCTTAAAGACTATGGAAGAGAAACCACTGCAGGAAATACTCAATAAGCTCAAAACCCTTAACTTCAAAGAAAAGTTTGATTTAGTAGTAGGCATAGGCAAAGGAGGGATTGTGCCTGCTTACATTGTCTCAGAATTTCTAGCACTCCCCCTAGAGATCATCTGGCTTAACCTGAGGGATGAAAGCCACAGAGAGATAAGAGAAGAGCCTGAGCTTATAAAAGAAATCTCATTTAACCCAAAGAGCAAAACAATCCTCCTTGTTGACGATGTGTCAAGAACAGGAAAAACATTTGAGAAAGCAAAATCACTCATGCATAATGCAAGAACAGTAAAAACCCTTGCAGTAAACGGCAGAGCAGACTACAGCTTATTTGATGAAGACTGCTTCAGAATGCCGTGGAATCTCTCCTGAAATCCTCAGCAATATTCTCCTCTTTTATCAATTGGCCTGCGATTATCATGAGAAGCGCAGTAAATCCGATTATAGTCATTCTCAGGCAATCTGGCTTTTGCAAAACCCTTAAGCTCATCTATCATATCCTGCACATTGTTCGTGCTCTTGACTTTCTTTATAGAATAAAGATTCCAAAGGTCTTTCCCGAGTATAAATACATAGTCATTGCTGATGCTTTGCTCGGCCCCAGCTTTTTTAATTGCTTTTTCAATCCAGCCCATTGAGTGCTTTACTATATCTGCAGGGTCTTGTTTTAAAATATGATCTATCTGAGACATAAAAAAGGAAAACAAGCGGTTATTTATAAATCTTTTGTTGACTGTTACTTTTAAGTAAATACTTTATGCTATTCTCTTAGCTGGCTTCAATCAAACTGCTATCTCATCCTCAGAATCAATATACCCCCTCATAAAGCCCTCCTCAACTGCGCTGAGCTCGTCGTCTTCAATGGCCTGCTCAATGCCTTGGCCTGAATATATGTTCAATTCTTCGATATCATTCATTTAAATCACCTCGTTTTTCTTTATAGAATTAGCTAATCATATGAATTATAAAAAAAAATGTAGTCTGCTTAGAGACACCAAAGATAAGCCTGGCTAAAAATGCCTTTGGCATGGCATTGTAACAATTCAGCCCTAAATTCACAGAACCAAACCTATAGCTCAGCACTTTTGAGATAGATTTATAAACTTTGCAGTGGTTATCTATACTATGAGAAAAGCCATGTATGCGTTTTCAGGAGACCCCATTACATATGGGCACATAGATATTATAGCAAGAGCTGCAAAATCTTTTGATAAGGTAGTTATAGGGATAGGTGTCAATCCTAAAAAAAAATATGTGTTTAGCCTGGAAGAAAGAACAGAAATGGCTCAGAGGTCTTTATCTGGGTTTCCAAATGTAGAAGTTGTTTCATTTCGAGGATTGCTGGTAGATTACGCTTATGAAAACGGAATAGGTGTTATTGTAAAAGGAGTCAGAAATTCTTCAGACTTTGATTATGAAAGTGTTCTGCATCAGGTAGGAGAGAGCCAGAAACTCGGAATAGACACCCACATCTTATTTGCAAGACCTGAATTAGCGCACATTAGCTCTAGTGCAGTTAAAGCAATACAGAAAGAGCAGGGATTGATACACGAATACGTGCCTCTTTATGTAAAACAATGCCTTGAAGCCAGAATGTCTGGGCAGTATATAATAGGATTAACAGGAGAGATCGGTGCAGGAAAATCATATGTAAGCCAGAGATTTGCCCAGATTGGCAGGTCAAAAGGGATACAGGTCCATAACATAGAATTGGATCATATAGGGCATCAGATTCTTGGGGAGCTAAAACAGGAAGTTTATGATAAAGTAAGAAGTCAAATAGCTGATACATTAGGGAAGCACATTAGAAGAGAAGATGGGACAATTGACAGAAAGTTATTGGGAGAAATTGTATTTGGTGATTCAGGTGCATTAAAAAAACTAAATGAAATAATGGCTACTCCTTTATTAGTAAGAATAAGAAGGGAGTTGTATGGAAAAAAAGGATTGATTTTATTCAATGCTGCTTTGATTGCAGAGTCAGACATGGCATATTTGTGCAACAACAATATTGTTTTAGTCTATACAGACAGAAAAACAAAAGAATTCCGTCTGGCTTCAAGAGGATTGTCCAGGGAGCAGATTAAGACAAGATTAGAGAGCCAATTTGATTTTGAAGGAAAAAAAGATAAATTACAGCAGGCAATTGACAGGGATTGTCAGGGAAAAATTTGGGTTGTTGATAATTCAGAAGGCAAAAATGAGATTGAAAAGGCTTTTGATGATGTTGTTTCAGAGTTGAAGGCAAAATGAAAGAGAGATTTGCAGAATTGTGGAATAGAATTAATGCGCATGGCAGTGCAGAGCAGCAGTTTGTTAAACTAAAAGAACTTTATTCTGATCCTCACAGGTTTTATCACACTATGTCTCATGTTTATAATTCTCTGGCAGAATTTGATTCAGCGAGAAGCTTAGTCCAGGAGCCAGATCTAGTTGAATTTGCAATATGGTACCATGACGCAATTTATGATCCTAGGGCAAGAGACAATGAGGAGAAAAGCTCTCAGCTGGCTTATGATATTTGCTTGGCTGCACTAACTCCAAAAGAGTTTGCTGAAGGGGTGAGAAATTTAATCTTGGCAACAAAGCATAATGCTGTTCCTCAGGGTATTGATTCAGAAGTGCTTGTTGATGTTGATTTATCCATATTTGGAAAGTCTCCTGAAGAATTTGATGAATATGAGAGAAATATAAGAAAAGAATATTCCTGGGTTCCTGCGGATCAGTTTAGAAAGGGAAGAAGTATAGTTCTCAGGATGTTTTTGGACAGAGATTCAGTCTATTTTACAGATTTTTTTAGAGGGAAATATGAATCTCATGCAAAAGCAAACCTGCAGAGATCCATTGAAGCATTGCGCTAGTCACAGAACTTCTGTGTTTGTTTTTAGTTTTTCAGGAGATTGCACTCTTCGTTAGCTCATTAAAGTGGCATCCTCCCCACCTTAAAGGAGGAGATTTCTTGGCAGGTTTCTTAAAATGGCTTAGCATCAGCATACTTCCAGAGGAAATTGAAATTATTTTCATGGGAGAATGCAACAGCCCTGTTTTTTATCTTTATTGCCTGGGGCGGGCTGCTGTAAAGAACAAAAATAACAGTGTTGCCGCTGATAATTGTTGCATTGCCCCTTATGCTTCCTATTGGAAGATACCTTGCTTCAAAGCCTTTGAGAAAAAACTTCTCGCATCCTTCGCATTTCCTGTCGCAGGTTATAATAACCCTGACAGAAACCTTGTCTTTTGATGCAGCTTTATTAAGCTCGTCAAGAAAATCATCAGTAAGAAGCCTTATTGTCTGCTTGTCTGCGCCTTCAATCATAATGGGGCTTTTCTTATTGACCAATGACCTTATTTCTTCTCTTATTGTCATAGCGCCCTTGATAATAAACACACCCTCATCTTCATTCTCCCTTACAGCAGAGCTCTTAAGTGTCTCAATAACAGAATCAAGCTTTTTCTGCTGCTCTTCCATATGCCTCCTCAGGCAGTCAATGTTAGTTGCATTGAATTTGGCTGTTCTCTCATTTACAGACTCTTCTGCAAAGCCCTTCTCAGCAAGTGTTCTGAGCGCGTCATATACATTGGGCCTGTGGATGCCTGTTCTTTTCGAGATATCAAGCGCAGAGGAGTTAGGAGAGGCAAGGAGGTCAAGGTATATGTAAACCTCGTTCTTATGGAGCCCAAGGCTCTCAAGTATCTTTATTACTCTTTTTTTGTGCAGTTGCTCAGGCATGCCAAATAATACTCTTTTTCCGGGATTTAAATATCTTATGGCTAAACCAATATATTAATGAAATCCCTAATCAAGGTTAAATTTATATACAAACAGGCCTTAATCAGTAAAGATGATTGAAGAGATAAGGAAAAGCATGCTTGAGCTTTGCAAAGGCAAAAGCTGGGACTGGGAAGAGCACCTTGATCAGGTTGCAGAATATTCAAAGATGCTGGCCAAAAAGCTCGACGCTGATGAAGAGGTGTGCGAATTAGCTGCATGGCTGCATGATATTGTAAAAATAAAAGACAGCAAGAGAGAGTCCCACCATATAAAAGGAGCTGAGGAAGCAGAAAAGATTCTTGAAAAATACAGTTATCCAAAAGAAAAGATACAGCAGGTAAAGCACTGCATCTTAACCCACTCTTCAGATGAGAACTATATGCCTCAGACCAAGGAGGCAAAGATCCTTGCAAGTGCTGATGCTCTGTCTCATTTTGACAGCCTTCTCTCCCTGGCCCAGTATCGTTTTGTTTTAAAAGGCAAAACTGCAGAGGAGTGCAGAGAGTTTTTGCTCAGAAAATATGAGAACAGCTGGAAAAAGATTCTTATTCCTGAGGCAAGGGAAATTGCAAGGCCAAAGTACGAGGCAATAAAGCTTGTTCTGTGTAAGTAAGATTTATCTTTAGATTTTTAACTTTCAATGAGTAGTAAAAATAGGAACATTTAAATACTAATCTCATTAAAGAAACAAAAACTTAGATTAGAGTAAAAATGACTGGAAAAAACAATATAAGAAGGGCAAGAGAAATAGAGAGGGAAGCAAAGGAAGGTAATCTACTAGTATTTCAGATTGAAAGTTATGAGAGAGAAAATCCTTCTTTAGTGACAGAAGATGCCAGAAGATTTGCTTATGAGGCAGATATTCCGCTTAGATTGAAGCAGGCATCATCTTCTGGGCACATTAAAGGTAACATTGAATCACTAAAAGAGGCTGAACAAAGGTTTTTTGAAGCAGAAAAACTGGGATATAAAACTGATTTTTCTTCTTTTAAGAAAACAATTGATGAACTGATGAAGGGTTATGTAAAATGTTTTGAACGCGCTAAACTATTTTGCTCTTATTTAGAAGAGAGTAATTTTGACTTCTCTGAATACATAGGAGAATTAAAAGCAAAATTGCCTGAATTAGCAAAAGAAACTGCAAATCATGTGCTGAAAAAAACTAAAGCAGCAGCAAAAAGATTAAGAAAAAACTGTAGGGAGATAGATAAAGATCTTGTAAAGAATGTTCAAAGGTCATTAGAATATCTAGATGAACTGAGAGATTTTGGAGTTGATGAGCACTCAAAGGTTAATGAGATAAGAGAAATAGCATACAAAAGAGGGGTTGAGTTTGTTATAGAAAAAGCAATATCTTACGCACATACAGACCAGAAAAGATCAAGAAGGCTTTTGGATAGAGCTGAAATAAACGCTAATATTCTTGGGAGAGATATTTCTGAGCGCGTTGAATATGTTAAAGGATTGTATTCAGGAGATGATTCTTCTTTATTTTGCCAAAACATTTATTAATAAAAAGCCTATCATTGTGTTTTAATAGCATAAATCAGTTAAAATGGCCTTAAAATTTTACAATGACCTTACGAGGAAAAAACAAGAATTCAGTGAGATAGCCAAAGGCGAGGCCAAGATTTACTCATGCGGCCCCACTGTGTACAACTTCGCACACATAGGAAACTTCAGGGCAAACCTCTTCTCTGACATTCTCAGAAGATACCTTAAGTACAGGGGCTATAAAGTAACGCAGATAATGAATATAACAGATGTAGATGACAAGACAATAAGGGACTCAAGAAAACAGGGCATTCCATTTAAGGAATTCACAGAAAAATACACAAAATACTTCTTTGAAGACATTGAAAAGCTTAACATAGAAAAAGCAGAGTTCTACCCAAAAGCAACAGATAACATAAAAGAGATTGTCAGCATGGTCAAAAAACTCATGGAAAAAGGCTATGCATACAAGTCAGAGGACGGAATTTACTTTAATATAAGAAAATTTAAGGATTACGGCAAGCTTTCTCATCTTGACATAAGCAGCCTCAAGTCAGGCGCAAGGGTCTGCAATGATGAGTATGACAAGGAAAATGCACAGGACTTTGCATTGTGGAAATTCTGGGATGAGCATGACGGAGATGTTTTCTGGGAAACTGAGATAGGAAAAGGAAGGCCTGGATGGCACATAGAATGCTCGGCAATGAGCCAGAAATACCTGGGAGAGACATTTGACATACACACAGGGGGTGTTGATTTAATTTTTCCCCACCACGAGAATGAGATAGCCCAGAGCGAGGCATGCACAGGAAAAAAGTTTGCAAACTACTGGCTCCATAACGAGCACTTGCTTGTTGAAAACAAAAAGATGAGCAAAAGCCTAGGCAATTTCTACACATTCCGGGACATACTTGAAAAAGGCCACAGCCCAATGGCAGTAAGGTATTTGCTTATAGCAACACATTACAGGCAGAAGCTGAACTTCACTTTTGAAGGCCTTAAAGCAGCTGACTCTGCTGTTAAGAGGCTTGAACAGCTTATGTCAAAGCTTAATGCAGTAAAATCAGATTCTGGGAATGATATAAGCAGGGACATTGAGAAAGCAAGATCCGGGTTTGAAAAGGCAATGGATGATGACCTTAATATGCCGGCAGCTCTTTCAGAGATTTTTGAGTTTGCAAGGAAAATAAACTCTGCAATAAATGATGGCATGCTAAGCAAAGCAGATGCAGAAAAGGCAATAAAGCTAATAAATTCTTTTGACACTGTTCTTGGTGTAATGAAGCATGAGGAAGAAGAGCTGAGCCAGGAGATAAAAGAGCTTATAGAGAAAAGAGAGGAGGCCAGGAAAAACAAAGACTGGGCAGAGTCAGACAGAATAAGGGACTTGCTTAAAGAAAAAGGCATAATAGTAAAAGACACAAAGCAGGGAGTTATCTGGCAGAAAGAATGAGAATTCTGTTAGCCAGACAGCAAAGCTTCCATAATATTCAAGTTTTATGAAACTGGATTCATAATGGACTTTTTTTCAAATTTTTTCTTTGATTTTTTTATTATTAATTAGGGTTTTCATCCATTGCCAAAAATGTCTTCGTGTCTCTGTTTCCTCTGTCTGTCATATCTTTCGTGTGATTTAATAATGTTTTCTTTAATAAAAGAAACCTGTTCTGAAATGTCATAACCTGCTAAGAGAAAATACCCTCTTGCATTATCAAGAAGTCCTGACATTTGTTCATAATCCCCTCTCATGCCGGATTTTAGGCCTCTATCAAATTCTTCTACTGCAAAAGTTAAATACCCTGTTTGCTCAATAAGCTTAATTTCTTCTGAAATTTCTATTCCCTTGCTTTTAGCATATCCTTTTAGGAATTCAAGTGTCATCTCCGCTGCAAGAGCACCTCCACTTAAGGTCTCATCGGTTGCTCTTTCAAGCATATTTGTAATTCCGCTTCTTGCTTCTTCTAATTTATCATTTATTGGCATTTTAAATTACCCCCCACTAGATTAATAATTATCTAAGAAATATTTAAGCTTTTCGGAAATGTTGCTACTTAAAAGTTATTTTCTCCTTTTTTCCATGGCCAAGAAAGCTGGCATAAAGCCTGAGGATTCTTCTTTAAAAAATATATTTTCAATCTCCTAAATCTTAATATACTATTAACCTGATAATCTGAAAAAAGCCAAAGGCCTATTGGGGGTTAAAATGAAGGTAATTTATGAAAGGGGAAACCTGCCGGGAAAAACAAGCAGGGAAATGTTGGATTTTTTCCAGCAGAAAAGAGATTCAGAAGAATTAAAGGCGTATGAAATAATATGTGATTCAAAAGGAATACATATAATGCCTTCTGAAAAATTGAAAGAAGATCATGAGTTTTTTATAGAAAGCTCTGAAACAGGATCAATATACATATTAGAAATGAGTGAAACAAAAAGGTCATCTTCTTTTTTATTTAAAAAAAGGAACAGTATCTCTCATAAATTTGTCATAGATAGGCTTTCACCAGAATATAAAATTGAAGATGTTTCTGAGCTTGATAGTTATGGAAGCATTTCCTTGCCAGATTTGCTGGTAGATCCTTTAACAAACTTAAATTATTCTGGGAATATAAAAGGGAAATATACTGAACATTTCATTAAAAATTGGGGAATTGAACAGGGATCTAAATTAGAAACATCCTTGATTATTAAAGGAGATTCTGACTCTCTGTTTGAAGAGGTGCGGAATTTTTTTAATAGAGGGTACAGACCAACATCCATTGACAGATGGGAGGAATAAAAATGCAAGTGCTTGATGAGATAGTAAGGGAGAAGTCAGGAAAGCCTGGCCATGAAATGCTTGGCTTTTTCCAGGGCATGATTGAAAAAGGAGATCTAAAAGCTTATAAGATTGAGGAAGATAAGAGAATAAGTGAAGCAGAAAACAGGTATAGAAATGCTTTAAGGATAATTGAAGGAATTTCTTTAGTTCCTGTGAAGGCTGTAAGGGAATACGAGCCTTACTTTATTAGGGATTCTGAAACCGAATCTTTCTATAGGCTAATAATAAGTACAACAGGCGGGTCTTTTACAGAAGAAGGTGACTTTCGGGAGTACCATGATTGCTTCCTTAACAGGATTGCTGAAGGGCAAATACAAAGTGAAACTGAAGAAACAACTATTGAGGGCTTAATCTGCATTCCTAAAGAAAAATTCTCTGGGTTAAGGGTTGATGCAAGGCTGAGAATGAACTACACTGAGGAATGGGAGTATGACGGAGAAAGTGATTCTGTTGCAGGAGCAAATGGCAGCATTATAATTGAAGGAGAAGAAGACAGTCTGTTAAAAAAAGTGTATGATTTTGTGAAAAATAATTAAGCAATAACCTCTACTTTCATGTCCTGAGAATCCTTCAGCTCAATCTCTTGGGCCTTGCATGTTGCCTTTATATCCTGCTCAACCATTGACAGCAGCTTTTTCTGATCTGCACTGCATCCTATAATTATCTTTGAAACAGGCTTGTTAAGGGATATGTTGCTGTCTGACTTGAATTTCCTTACCTCTGCTATGACAAAAACAGCAGCATCGCCTGCACCTTCATCTGAAACATATTCCTCAAGATCCGGCCATCCAGAAACATGTATGCTCTTTTTCCCCTCTGTGCTGCTGAAATAAAGCTGGTAAATCTCCTCGGCAATGTGGGGCATTATAGGCGAAATAAGCTTGAGTATTGAAAGAGTAACTGTATAAAGAGTGAACTTGGCTGACTCAACAGCCTCTTTGCTGTAATTATCAGGGTTGTAAAGCCTGTCTTTTACAATCTCAAGGTAATTGTCGCAGAAAACCTGCCAGAAAAACTTCTCAGTCTCAAGCTTTGTCTTAGAGAAATCATACTGCATAAAAGAGTCTGTGCATGCCTTTGAAACCTTTGCAAGCTTTGACAATACCCATCTGTCAATCTCCTCAAGCTTTGCTTTCTTAGGATCATATCCGTCAAGATTCCCTATTGCAAACTTAGAGGCATTCCAGAGCTTTGTTATCATCTTCTTGCCTGCAACAAGCTCTTTTTCCTGGAAAGGAACATCTGATCCAAGCTTTGATGAAGCTGCCCAGAATCTTAATGCATCTGCGCCATACTTATCAAGCACAGCAGAGGGCTCAATAACATTGCCTTTGCTCTTGCTCATCTTCTTTCCTTTTGGATCGAGGGCATGCCCATTTATCATAACATCTTTCCAGGGCAGTGTGTTGTTGTGAAACAGCATCTTGACAGCTGTGTTGAAAAGCCAGAAAGTGATGATGTCATGGCCATTAGACCTTAAAGACATTGGTATCATCTTATTGAAAAAATTTTGATTCTCTTTCCATTTTGTGGCAATCATCGGAGTAAGGCTTGATGTAGCCCATGTGTCAAAAACATCCTGCTCTGGTATTATTTCAGAGCAGCTGCACTTAGGGCATTTGTCCAAAGGAGCCTTATCCGCAGTAGGGTCAACTGGAAGCTGGCTTTCATCTGCAACTATAATCTCACTGCACTTTGCGCAATACCAAACAGGTATTGGAACACCATAATATCTTTGCCTTGAGAGGCACCAGTCCCACTGTAATCCCTTAATCCAGTTGTCATATCTTACTTTCATGTGCTTAGGATGCCATTTAAGGTTATTCCCTGCATTGAGAAACTGCTCTTTTAGGTCAAGGTATTTCAGGAACCATTGTTTTGTCACAAGAAACTCTACATTTGTGCCGCAGCGCTCATGAACATTAAGTGCATGGGATATGTTTTCCTGCTTTTCAAGAAGATTGTTCTTCTTTAAATCCTCAATTATCTCTTTTCTTGTCTCATTAATTCCCATGCCTTTGTATTTCTCTGCAAGTGTGTTCATTTTTCCGTCTTCTGTAATGCTTATCCTGAGAGGAAGCTTGTAGGCACTCCACCATTCAATGTCAACAAGATCCCCGAAAGTGCAGCACATTACAGTTCCTGTGCCTTTCTCCGGGTCTGCTCTCTTGTCTGCAATTACCGGGACTTTGTAATTAAAAATAGGAACAACTGCATTTTTGCCAATGTGTTTTTTGTATCTCTGGTCATCAGGATTAACAAAAACAGCAATGCATGAAGAAAGAAGCTCAGGCCTTGTGGTTGCTATTGTAAGCTTCTCATCGCTGTTCTCAATCCCGAAATAAATGTAATTAAAGCTGCTTTCCTCTTCCTTGTCCTCAAGCTCTACCTGTGCTATTGCAGTCTGGCATCTCGGGCACCAGATTGTAGGGGCTTCTTTTCTGTATTCCCGGCCTTTTTTGTAGAGATCAATAAAAGACCTTTGCGAGGTTTTTCTGCACCAGTCATCAATAGTCCTGTAATTAAGGCTCCAGTCTGGAGAGATTCCCAAAGAAGCCCAGTTCTCCTTAAGCTCTTTTTCAGCATCAGCTGTTTCTTTAAGGCATAGCTTTACAAACTCAGGCCTTGGCATGCTTTTTGAGCGTATATTGCACTTCTTCTCAACAAAGCGCTCAGTTGCAAGCCCGTTGTCATCAAAGCCAAAAGGATAGAATATGTTTTTTCCAAGCATTCTCTGGAATCTCATAACATAATCTGCCTGGGAGTAAGCAAGAGCATGGCCCAGGTGCATCTTGCCTGAAACAGTAGGAGGGGGAGTGTCGCATGAGAATATTTCTCTCTCAGACTCAGGGTCAAACCTATAGATTTTCTCCTTTTCCCAGTATTCCTGCCATTTTTTCTCAGAAACACTAGTTTCATAGTGCTTAGGCATGTCTTTTATTTGCATTTTACAGGGTCAAACTGCCAGCTATATAAAATTTTTGCTGTATTTTTAAAAAGAGTCCTCAATATATAGTAGTAACAATAATAAAATTTATAAACTCCAGCTTAAATTAACAGATTATGACAGTGTTAATAGGAATTAAAGCAAATGAAGGAGTTCCTGGAGTGGTTCTTGCCTCTGATACAAACGCCCTGAATGGCTTAAAAACTAGCTATGGGACCAATGCTTATAATCAGGTTATGAAAGGCTCTCAAAAAATATTTTCTAATAAAAATCATGATTTTGCTTTTGCTGTTGCCGGTCTTATTGATCAATATATGGTAGAATTTATTCATGGCCTTATTGAAGGAAAAATTGACCTTAAGAAATCTATTAAAAAGAAATCTTTAAATCTTCTCAATAAACTTCATATGGCAAGATGCGATTACTCAAAGTTAGAGAAATACCAGGAAAGCTATATTATGTTTGCATCAAGATTCGAAAATGAGCCAAGGCTGCATTTCTGCTATCCTCTCGGAAGGATAAAAGAATATTCTTTTCACCCATTTGGCCTGGCAGAAAGCCATGCAATCAAGGCCGTAAATTCAAGCAGCATTGACAGGCCCCCTTTTATAAGCCTTGAGCAGGCAGTTGACCTGGCTGAAAATTGCCTTGAAAAAGCATCGCAGAACCCTTACATAGACGGAATAGACATTGCAGCAGTAACAGCAAAAGGAATAGCCTACACAGAGGGCAGAATCAACAAGCTTATGAACAAGGCAAGGCATAAAGGGACTGAAGATTTTAAAAAACAAGATCTGAGTTCTATAATCTAGCTGCCTGCAAAACAAAGCATGGAGCATGCTAAATTCTTCTCTAGGCAGATATATAACCTCATTAATAATTAAGCAAGCCAGAAAAATAAAAGCCCAAGGCCCAAAAGGCCCAGGATAAACCCTACAATAACATAAATGAGAATCACTATCAGGGCCTGCACAAGCCATACAAGGAATGCCTTCCACCACTTCAGCCTGAAAACCTCGTGGTAAACCCAGACCAGAAGAACAAATGCAATAATGCTGCCCCAGAATGCCCTGTAAGACTGGAAAACTGAAATAATTATTCCGCCTATAAAATTCACAATAGCTGCCTTAATTAGTGTTGTTTTTCCGCCGAGAAACTTAACTGCAAAATAAAGTGGGACTGCTGAAAGCAGGAATATTGCAGCTATTACAATTATGTTTATGATAATTTCAAGCACCATTTCTTATATAAAGGGAATTTACTATAAATAATTTGTTCTTTTGCATTTAAAAACCCAAAAGCTTTAATAACTAAAATAATATACTCTGTCAGGAGATGACTGACATGAAATCAAGAGACTTAAAAAAAGCATACATGGAATTTTTTGAGAAAAAAGGCCATAAAAGAATAGAGAACAGCTCACTTATACCTGAGAATGATCCCTCTGTATTGTTCACTACAGCAGGCATGCACCCTTTGGTGCCATTTCTTTTGGGAGAGCCTCATCCTCTTGGAAAGAGGGTTGTAAATGTCCAGAAATGCATAAGAACAGGGGATATAGATGAAGTTGGCGATGAAACACATTTCACTTTTTTTGAGATGCTCGGCAACTGGAGTTTTGGGGATTATTTCAAGGAAGATGCAATTAAGATGAGCTTTGAGTTTCTTACAGAGGTTCTTAAAATTCCTGTTGACAGGATTGCAGTGAGCTGCTTTGAGGGTGATTCTGATGCTCCTCCTGATTTAGTTTCTGCAGGGATATGGAAATCACTTGGAATTCCTGAAAAAAGAATAGCAATGCTCCCGAAAAAAGAAAACTGGTGGGGGCCTGCAGGAAAAACCGGGCCGTGCGGCCCTGACACTGAGATGTTTTTGTGGAACCGAGAAGGCGCAGCTCCTGAAGTTTTTGACCCTAAAGACAAGAGATGGGTTGAGGTATGGAATGATGTTTTCATGGAATACAACAAGACCGCAGAAGGCAGATACGAGCCTCTTAAGCAGAAGAATGTGGACACAGGCATGGGGCTTGAAAGAATGGCTATGCTGCTTCAGAAAAAGAAGAGTGTTTATGAAACTGACACATTGCTGCCTATACAGAACTTCATAAGAGAGTTATGCAGCTTCAGCCAAGAAAAAGATCTTGATGAAAAGCAGACCTTTTCAGTAAGAGTCATATGCGACCACATGAGGGCAGCAACCTTTATTCTTGGGGATGAGAGAGGAGTAACGCCCTCTAATGTGGACCAGGGCTATGTTTTAAGAAGGTTTATCAGGAGAAGCCTAAGGCATTTCAGGCTGCTTGGAGTTGACATCTACAGCAGCACAGTAACCCCAAAGATAGCAGAAAAAATAATTGAGATTTACAAAGAGGATTATCCTCTGCTTGAAAAAAAGAGAGATTTTATACTTGAAGCGCTTGAGAAAGAGGAAGAGCAGTTCAAGCGCACTCTTGAGAAAGGCCTCAGAAAATTTGAGAGCCTTTCATGCAGCAATATAGACTGCAAAGATGCTTTCCTTCTTTTCCAGAGCTTTGGCTTTCCTCTGGAGCTCATAAAAGAGCTTGCATGCGAGAAAGGAATCTCAGTTGATGAACAGGGTTTCCAGAAAGAGTACAGAGAGCACCAGGATCTTTCAAGAATAGGCGCTGAAAAGAAGTTCAAGGGCGGCCTTGCTTCCCATACAGACAAAACAATAAAGCTTCACACAGCAACACATCTTCTTAACCAGGCTTTGAGGGAAGTGCTTGGCCAGGACATAAGGCAGAGAGGATCAAATATAACAGAAGATAGGCTTAGGTTTGACTTTAATTTCCCGAGAAAGCTGACAAAAGAAGAGCTTGACAGAGTAGAGAAGATTGTAAATGAAAAAATAAGCCAGAACCTCTGCATAAAAAAATCCAAGATGAAGCTTGATGATGCCCTTAAGTCTGGTGTCCAGGCAGAGTTTGAGGCAAGATATCCTCCTGAGGTTTGGGTTTACTGCGCAGGCGATTTCTCGAAAGAAATATGCAACGGCCCGCATGCAGAAAACACAGGGAATCTTGGCCATTTCCGCATAACA
>PWVO01000053.1 GCA_003561825.1 Candidatus Woesearchaeota archaeon
ATTTACATAGTTGGCGCTTGCATCTACCCAGAGAAAAACACGATATCTATCTTCCTGCTTTTGTCTTTCAAAAGAATCAGGAAGATGCTTGATTTCTGCACTGACTGCAATCTCTTCAAGCCTTGAAGCAGAAACACTTGCCTGTTCTGCCTGCATTACTATCTTGTTTGGGTTTTGAATCTCTGATCTTGTTTCTGCATTTGCAATATTGCCTGCACAAACTCCTCCCAACATTGCTGTTATGCCCATGCCAATGCCAATTGAATTTCTGATTTTTTTTGAGATTCCAGAGAGCATAGCCAGGGATTTAATAATTTTATATTTAAATTTTTATATTTTTCACTATACAATAGTAGTTTTATTTACCTGCCCAGTGAATAATAAAATATCAGCATTCAAGGATACTCTCAGAAATAAAAAATTCCTTTTTGCTTTTATTTTTGGAAATACCTATGATGGACAGTTGCAGAATTTTTGTCAAGGGGCCTAAACTCATAGCCCTTTTTCTCAGCAAGCTCAATCAGGGCTTTTGTAGCCTCATAAGCCAAATTGCTGTCATGGAATAAATTCAATGAAAAGCCGTTTCTGTTAATATTATTTTTAGTAGCACTTAAAGTATTGGGGATTGTAATCTCTGGATTATTGTTTTGCTGACGGGCATCACTATAATTTTCATTCCAGTCAAAGGTCTTATAGCCGCGAACATTCAGCTCTTTCTCTAATGCATGCATCATATGCCTCCCGCCGGGGCTGATACTTACACCATTGCTTGATCCCCCGGGGAACCTGAAAACCCTTGGTGTCTCAGCCCCTGTAACCTCCTTCAGAAGATCCTCCAGCTTATAAAAATCCTTAAAGAAATTTTTAATGGAACTGTAAATATTACTGTAATTATGGGAATATGTGTGGTTTCCAAGAGTATGGCCCTCATTCACAATTCTTCTATATTTATTAAAAGAGTTTTCATCAGATCTGCCGTTTACAAAAAAAGTAGCCTGAATATTATGCTTTTTTAATAAATCAAGAATCTTTCCTGTATGGCTATTTGGGCCATCATCATAAGTTAAGTAAATTACCTTGTCATCCTCTTTTAAATCTCCTCTGTCTATAAAAAATTTGTTTAGCCTTTCCTGATACTTCTCATAAAATTTCTCATCATGCTCTACATGCTGTTTTAGCCTGTGCTCTAATGAATTATAATTAATTGGCTTATTTATTTCGAGCTCTGATTTTTCCTGGCTATTATTAATTTGTGCATCTGTTTCATTATCATGAGCCAGCTCTATTAATTTTCCTGCATCATTATCCAATATGGCATCTGCATTAGAAATAATTTGACCACTCTCTTTATTGCCGCTATGGTTGTTTAATCCCCCAGCTGCAGAATTGCATGTTAAATAAACAGGATCATGATTTAAGTTTACTTTTACTGCTGCATCTGCTGTTCCATTGGCCGCATAAACCCCTGCTAAAAATGCTGCTATCCCAAAACAATGGGCAATTTTATTTTTGATGGCTTTTGATATCCCAAATCCCATGGATATGAACATGTTTTTCTAATATTTAAAAGTTTCTATTTTTTTACTACTTAATAATAGTTTCATAAATTTATCCTATAAATCATATTGAAAAAAACCTTTTTCAAGCTAGCAGAATTTGTTTTAATGAAAGAATTTCAAAAAAAAGCAGATTAACTGAGGATAATCACCTTGGCCTGGTAACCCTTACTCCCTCTATCATTGCAGGAGGGGCTACAACAGGCCTCTCAACATCTCCCCAGCCAATAATCCTTTTCCTTTGCTTTCCCAGTGCAGAAACCCTCTTCATCATGCCAATAAGATTCTCACTAATTCTGATGTCCTTGACAGGCCTGCTAATCTGGCCATTCTCTATCCTGAAAATCCCGTCTTTTGGTATTGTTGAGAAATCACCTGTCTGGTAGTTCTGGAATCTTGTGTACCATGTGTTGGTTATGTAAAGCCCGTTCTTAGCCTGCTCAAAAAGCTCCTGCTTTGAGAAATCGCCTTTTCCGACAACAAGGTTTGTTGCCTCTGGGTACAGGATACCAGCATTTGCAGTTGTTTTTACATTAAACTTTCTGGCAGTTGAAGTGTTATGCAGATAAGTCTTAAGCTTCCCATCTTTTATAACACAGGTGTTTCTTGAAGGAACACCCTCAGCATCAAACATCTGTGAATTGTAGCCATTGCTAAGCATTCCATTGTCATTTATTGTTAAAGCTTTTGCTGCAACATCCTTCCCAATCATTCCCTTAAGGCATGACATCCCGGCATCAACAGAGAAAGCAGACATTGCCTCTCCTAAATTCTCAATAAAATTTGAAAAAGGCAGCTCGTCAAAAACAATATTAAAATTTCCGGGCTTTCCCTCAGCTGGCTTAAGAGCCATCTTTGCAATTTTAGCAGACTCCTCAGCCATGTTTTCTGGCTTTATATACTTAAGCATCCTTGAGAAGCCGGCCTGCTGGCCTGATGCATTTTTGTCAGCAAAGCTCCTTATTGAAAAATAAGCTTTTGTTGCTTTGTCATTTGCAGAAACATTGTTTGATGTTGTGAGGAATACACTGCTTTTAGAGAAACTAAAAACCCCAGCGCACCTTTTAGCCCCCGAAGAATCTGCCTTATTTATAGCAGACTGCACAATATCAACAGCCTTATCCCCCAATCCAACAATCTTTGGGTCATAACTGTCCTGAATCTTCCTGTATCTGAAAGGCCCTTCAGCAATCCCATAATAATCTTCTTTTGGACTTGCAAAATCCATAAACTTAACTATCTTTTTTATAACATCATCAACTGCTCTTTCTGAAAACTCTTTAATGTTAGTAAAAACAATCTTTTTCTTGAATGATGCAAAAACCCCAATGTCAGAGCTTTCCCATGTCTTAAGAGCATTTATCCTGCTGTTTGAGAACTTAAGCTGTGAAGTTTCCTGGTTATACAGGGAAACTGTTGCATCATCAGCGCCGTTTTTAATTAGCTTTTCAACAACCCTTGAGCATATTTTTTCCTTTTCCATCTTAAGCAAGCCTTATTTTTCTCAGCCTCACTGAAGGCCCTCCAAACCATACAGGGATTCCCTGCATTGGCTCTCCCTTGCCGCAGACCCCTGAATGATACTCTGGATTTTTTCCAACAGCATCTATTGAAGAGTAAAGCTTAGGAGTCTTTATCTCAATTGCAGGCCTAAGCAGTGGCTCTGCTATTTTTCCGTTCTTAATTAAATAAGACTCAGCCCCGACATATTTTTGGTTTAATCTCTTATCATCAATGTTCCACTCCATAAAATTCTTCATGTAAACACCTAGCTTAATGTCCTCAACAAGCTCCTCTTCATTATAATCTCCAGGAAGCATAAAAGTATTTGACATCCTGACTATGCTTTCTCTGTCATAGCTTGCTCCTCTTGAGGATCCGTTGCTTTTTACACCCATCTCAAAAGCAGTTCTCCTGTTATGAAGAAACTCATTTATTATTCCGTTTTTGATAAGGTATTTTCTTCTTGCCTTTACACCCTCATTGTCATACCTGTAAAAGCCGTGGCTGTTCTCAAGCAGAGGGTCATCAACAACATTGACTGCATTGCTGCCGATTCTTGTGCCAAGCATCTCAGGGCTTATGAAAGACTCGCCGGCCTGAGCGCCCTCTCTTCCTATGATTCTGTCAGCCTCATAAGGATGGCCTGCGCTCTCATGCACCATAATGCCAACAACCTCAGGACAGGCAACAACATCAACATGCCCTTTTGGCGGCTTAATGCCTTTTCTTAAGTTCTCCCCCATTGCCTTTGCTTCCCTTGCGAGAATTGAGCTAATGCCCCATTTTTTTACAAATTCAAAGCCGCCGGCCTGGCCGTACTGCCATACCCTCTGTGATGTTTTATTGTTATGCTCAGCAGTAAGCATATAGAAAAAATTTGACCTTGGCACAGTTGCGCATATTTTTGCACCATCAGAATTAGTTAAGTATTCAGTGGTTGTTGTATCAGACAAGGAGAGGTATCTTGAAGGCATATTAGTCCCAGATGAAAGAGTTTCCTTGTCAGCGTCCATAAGAAGCCTTATCTTTTCTTCAGGCGAAACATCCTCAAGCTTTATCTTCTGCTTGACAGAATACCTGCAAGAAGAGAACTTTTCATCAGAAAGCTCCACTTTTTCAGTAATAGCTGAAGCTTTTTTCAAAGAACTTATTGTGCTTTCTATAAGTGCTTTAATTTTTTCTTTTTTAACATCATTTGTTGATGCAAAGCCCATTGCTTTGTTATAGATAATCCTCAGGCCAATCCCATTTACCCTGTAAAACCCTGATGCCTCAGCTATGCCGTTCTTAAGAGCAAAAGAATTTGCTGAGGTTTCCTCAAGCCTTGCCTCAGAATAGCTTGCGCCTTTTTTTAGTGCATAATCAACTGCAAAATCAGCTATCTCCTCTTTCATGTTCAAGGGGTTTTGCAGGATAGTATTTAAATCTTGCTCTGGGGTTTGTTGCCTCTTTAATCTTGACTAAATTTGTCTTTTTTTCTGGGCATCAGAAAAATAATGCTCTTTTATCATAAATAATCCCCTATCAAATAAGGAAGTACGAACTGGATATTCTTATCTTTCTCTTGTCTGCCTAAATTCACTAAAAATCCTTTTTTAGCCTGCCTGTATTGCTTCATAAATATCCTTATCCCAGATAAATCATCAGACTTAATTGCCTCCTTGAATTTGGCCTCAATAGAAATTAATCTTCCTTGCTTTTCTATAACAAAATCAACTTCCTCAAGGTTCTTATCATTCCAGAATCTTATTTTTTGCTTATTGGATTTTAGGATCTCAGACAGGATAAAACCCTCAAAAAGGTATCCAGCATCATTTCTTAGCTTCAGAGCATTAAAATTATTGATAAAATAATTCCTGACACCATTGTCTATAAAGTAAATCTTGGGGATTTTTACA
>PWVO01000070.1 GCA_003561825.1 Candidatus Woesearchaeota archaeon
AAACAAAAATTTATAAACATTAGCATATTATAGCAAAAAATGATAAACAAAAAAGATTTTGAGGAAATAAGGCAGGAGCTTGAGGAATTTGACAGTGAGAGAGAATATGTAATACTTTGCTCAAGGCAGCTTGTAAAGCTTTCAAAAACCCTGATATACTCAACACACAGAAACAACCTTGAGAACTCAAAAAAAGTGCTGAAAGACATAACATCAAAGAAAAAAGAGCTGGAAAAAGCAGCAAAAAAAAGCCCTGCACTCTATTACTCAGGCCCCTTCAGAATAGCAATGCAGGAGTTTGTAGAGGCAGTATGCTATTTTGAGTTTTCAAAAAGCAAGTCTATCCCCTCTGCAAAAGACCTTGGCGTTGATTACGAGTCTTACCTTGCAGGCCTTTGCGACCTTACAGGAGAGCTTGTCAGAAAAGCAATCAACTCCGCAATAAAAGGCGACTTTAAGGAAGCCCTTTTCATAAAAAGCTTCGTAAGCGAGCTTTACGACGAGCTCATGCTTTTTGACTTCAAGAACGATTTAAGAAGAAAATTCGACTCAATAAAATACGACCTAAAAAAGCTCGATGAAATAGCCTTGGGAATAGCATTAAAAGAAAAATGACAGACAAAATAAAAAAAGATGTAGCTTCCATAATGGCCAGCTTCATGAAAGCACTTAGCAAGGCAGAAGGAGCCAAAGAAAAATTCGGCTCAGAAAGAGAAAACTCAATGAGAGATCCAGGCACTCAGGACACAGATAAAAGCTTCAGGCAAAGAATGTTCAGCAATGCCCCCAAGCACAGAGACAGCTTTATAATAATGGAAAAAAAGCATTGGTAACAATGATCAATGAAAAACTAAAGCAGATAAAGTCAGGCAAACTGAGTGCAAAGCAGAACATCAGAAACTTTCTTGATATTATAGGCAAAAAAAACAAAGATATAAACGCATTTCTCCATCTCAACCCGGATGCACTTGCCGATGCAGAAGAAATTGATAAAAAAATAAAATCCGGATTTAAAGGAAAGCTTGCCGGGCTTGCAATAGCACTGAAGTCAAACATAAGTGCCATAGGAATGCCAGTAACCTGCGCCTCAAAAACACTGAAAAACTATACAGGCACATTTGACGCAGACATAGTAAAAAAAATAAGGCAGGAAGGGGGAATAATCATCGGAATGCTTAACATGGATGAGTTTGCCTGCGGAATCTCAGGCGAAACATCCTCATTTGGCCCCATAATAAATCCCAGATGCCCCTCCATTGTTCCAGGAGGCTCATCATCAGGATCAGCAGCAGCAGTTGCAGCAGGCCTTTGCGACATAGCACTTGGATCTGACACAGGAGGCTCAATAAGAAACCCAGCGTCAAACTGCGGCATCTGCGGCATCAAGCCATCATACGGAAGAGTATCAAGATACGGGCTTCTTGACCTCTCAATGAGCCTTGACCAGATAGGCCCCATGTGCAGCGATGTCTATGGCTGCGCCCTGATGCTTGAAGTTATATCAGGAAAAAGCCAAAAAGACCCCATGGCATTCAGCACTCCAGTCGAGAAATATTCCAAAATTGAGCCAACTGGAAAAATCAGAGTGGGAATAAGCCCTGAAGCAGAAAAGCTATGCCTTGACAGCAGAATAAAAACAATTGTCGAAAAAAAACTCAGCAGCTTTATCAAAAAAACCTCATCAGAAAAAAAACCAGTAGCACTTAAGTACATAGATTTGGCAGTGCAGTCATACTACCCAATAGTATTTGTAGAATTCTTTTCAGGCACAAGAAAATTCGACGGAAGAAAATACGGCCTTAAGATAGAGGGCTCATGCGGAGAAGAAGTCCTGAGAAGGATCTCAGCTGGAAAAGAAATGTCAAAAGCAGAGCACAAAGGCAAATTCTACAGAAAAGCCCTGCAGGTTAGAGACCTGATAAAATCAGACTTTGACAAGGCATTTGAAAAAACAGACATCATAGTAATGCCTGTCACGCCTTCACTTCCTCAAAAGCCAGGCTCAAAAATAACTCCAGAAGAATCTTATGCATTTGACGCACTTACAATCCCCGCAAGCCTCGCAGGAATCTGCGCAGGAGTTGTGCCAGCAGGAGAAATACAAGGAATCCCCATAGGGATACAGATAATTGCCCCGGCATTCAGGGAAAAGCTTCTCATTAATGCAATGAGCGAGTTCAGCAAACTTGAGTGATAAGATGAATCTGGAAAATACAGCAGCTATATTCTAATAAAATCTTAAAAATATCATACTATTGATGCATCTAAGGCTTAATAGCCGATTTTTCGAAATTTTAATAAAGAACAAAAGATTTATGCTATTAAAGGTGATATAAATGGAACTAAAAGGCAAATCAGTGCTTATGGTTGTCGCTCCTTTAAATTTTCGCGATGAGGAGCTTCTTAACACAAAAAAAGTTCTTGAAAATTATGGCGCAGAGGTTGAAATAGGGTCTTTAGGAGTAGCTGAAGCAAAAGGATCATTGGGCGCAGTTGTAGGGGTTGAAATAGACATCTCAGGAGCAAATGTTGAAGACTACGATGCAATAGTTTTTGTAGGAGGCCCAGGAACAGATGTATACTTCAATGAAGAGATGGTTCTTAACATAGTCCGCGAGGCGAACAACAAGGGCAAAATCCTGGGTGCAATATGCATAGCTCCAGTAATACTGGCAAATGCAGGCATCCTTAAAGGAAAAAAAGCAACAGTATTTCCAAGTGGCAAAGATGTGCTGAAATCAAAAGGGGCGGAATACACAGGAGAGCCAGTAACATCAGACTCAAATATTGTCACAGCAAATGGCCCTGCAGCAGCCGCAGATTTCGGAGAGGCAATTGCTGAAAAGCTTTTTGAACGCACTTAAGCAAAAGGGTTGCTGCTATTTTCTTATGCAAAATACCTTTGAGATATGAGAACAAGTAGCTTTACTCAAAAAATTAAATCTTATATCTGTTTTTGCAGCAATCTCTCCCAGTCACATCTCTTTATTTTGCATGGCCAAAGAAACAGAAATCTCTGATCACACCTCTACAAAACAGGGGTTTGTTTATGTAATTGAAGGCAATGGAATATTCACACTAGAAGGAAAAGAAATAGCAATGCTGCCAGGAGTATTTATTTACATGGAAGAAAATTCTGTCCATTCACTCAAGGCCAAAGAAAACACCAGCTTTATATTGGCATTGGGTAATTAGATTATATTTTTGACAGACGGTTTAGCTTATTTGAGATCAGATTCTCAATCGGATTTAATATTCTTAAGGATTATATCTCTTATAGTGTTAACAAAAAATTAAACGCCGGGACTGGGACTTTCAAAGGCCCTAAAAATATCAGAAGCCCTTTTGAACCCAGATATCCTTTCGGAAACTGGCTCTCAAGGCCAGCGCAATGCCAGATTATGCGATCCCGGCGCATAAAAAGAAACCAACGGATAATTTAAATAACTTTTGCTTTGCCCTGAACAAAAACAGGCACACCATTATTAATTCTGTACCTTTCTCTACATTTAGCGCAGCAGAGCTCTCCCCTTGCTTTGTCATGCTTAATATCTCCCCTGCATGCAGGGCACATCAGAATCCTAATCATCTTTTGAGACATTTCACGCTTCATAAGCCAAAACCATCACAAAATACTTTTAAGCCTTTCGAAAGCATTTAAAATAAAAATTAACCGAAAAAACCCGTCGCAGCTTATAAATTTTACCAAAAAAACGAAACCTTTATATATGATTTCCAACATATATTTATATAATTTTGGTTTAAACTGATTTTAACTCATCAGTATTGAAAATAATTGGGGGTATCACAATGGTAAATTTCGTTAAAAAGTGTCCGGAATGCGGCAGCATCAATCTTTTCTGGAACAAAGATAAAGGTGAAATCATATGCCGCGACTGCGGCCTTGTAATAGAAGACAAGATGGTGGACTTCACCCAGGAATGGCACGACTTTGACAGTGACACCGGAGACAAGAAAAGGCGCTCAGGCGCCCCAATGACCTACACACAGTACGACCAGGGCCTTGGCACAGACATAGGAAGAAGAGCTGATTTAGGGGGCCTAGATCAAAAAAGCAGAAACAAGTTCTTCAGGCTCAGGAAATGGCAGTACAGGATCTCAACAGCAATTGAAAGAAACCTAAAGCTTGCACTTGCAGAACTCAAGAGAGTAGCATCATTCCTCAAGCTGCCTGCTTCAGTAGAGGAAGAGGCAGCAAGAATATACAGGCTTGCAGTCCAGAAAGGCCTTGTAAGAGGCCGCTCAATGGAATCAGTTGTCTCAGGAGCGCTATATGCAGCATGCAGGCGCCACGAAGTCCCAAGAACACTTGACGAGCTTTCAGAAGCAAGCGGAATAGAGAAAAAAGAAATAGGCAGGACATACCGCTTTGTCACAAGAGAGCTGGGCATAACAATACTGCCAAGCAATCCGGCAGACTACATAGCAAGATTCTCATCAGCACTGAAGCTTTCAGCAGAAACACAGTCAAGGGCAATAGAGATACTTGAGTCAGCCCAGAAATCCGAGCTTACCTCAGGCAGAGGCCCCACAGGCATAGCAGCAGCCTCGCTTTATGTCTCAGCACTTCTTCACGGCGAAAAAAGAACACAGCGCGAAGTTGCAGATGTGGCAGGAGTAACAGAAGTCACAATCAGAAACCGCTACAAAGAGCTCCTTGAAAAGCTCAAGCTCGAGAAAGAAATAAAAAAGCTGAAAAAGAAAAGAGACTAAAGCCTGAAAAGCCTCTTATCAAAATCAGCAACTTTTCCTTTTTTTATCTTAACACCCTCTTTTTCAAGCAATTCTATCTTCTTCTTAGCCCCTCTGGAATATCCGCCCAGAGATCCGTCAGAATTAACAACCCTGTGGCACGGAACAACAACAGGATTCTTGTTATTATGCAGAGCATTCCCAACAGCCCTGTAAGCCCTGCTGCCAAC
>PWVO01000213.1 GCA_003561825.1 Candidatus Woesearchaeota archaeon
GGCGACAAACTACAACTTACACCAGCGTTTGAATTAGAATCAGCCAATTAAGAAGGGGGCATAGATGAACAACCCCCACGTTGTCATTGCTGGAACTGGGGTAGGCGAAGACCCCAAATACACAATACGAACATACGACCAATCGGGCGAATTGCTGGATAGCATTGATACTGGTTCTGCGTCCATAAGGCATGTTGCGATTACACCCGAAGGCGATATATTCGCCACTACCGGCGGATGGGGAACAAAGGTGTTCCATTATGTTGATGGCGAATTAGAAGAGGATTGGACAACAGATGAGTTGGTTTCATTAGCGGTTGACGACGATTATGTTTATGTTGGCCATTACTTCAGTCTTTACCAACATTCACGAATTGATAGGGACACTGGAACAATAACCACCTATGGTTATGGGTCTGATGCTTTCAATTGGTGTTTTGGCATTGCTTGTAAAGACGGTAAACAGGCTATCGCAAGAGGCACAACAGAAGGTTGGGCGTCCAACAAGCATTCAGTCATGCTGATTGATGCTGATGGCGAAAAAGAATGGGGCCATTTTATCAATTTCGGTGCTTCGGGTGAAGAGGCATTGACTTGTGTTACGTTTGACCCCGAAGGAAATATAATCGTCGGTGGAAAAGGTACCACTATGTGGTCTAACCTTATATTTCGTGCTTTTGACCACGAAGGCGGTGATCTGTGGTGGTGGTCTACGGGCGAAACTACCGCAAGTCGCACCGCACAAGGTGTAGCATCAGACGATAAAGAGTATCTGTATTTTACATGGTCGCCACCTAATGCCGATGGTTGTGTCGCTAAAATTGATATCAATGAATTAGATGCATATAATGACATAAATAGCACCACTGAATGGACCGTCAATTACGGTGGCAATACAACACGCATTGACGTAGACCCCGATGGTTTTGTTTATGTTGCTGGCAATCGGAGTGAAGTAAATAGCGTATACCGAACCGTTGCATGTTATGATGATGAAGGTGATTTAGAATGGACGGCTGACCATGGGGCGAATTGTTCGGGGATAGCCGTTGCCCCCGGCAAAGTAGCCGCCTATCCCGATGCTTGGGATTCGTGGGACTCGGAAGCAACCACCACGACCACCACGACCACCACGACCACGACCACCACGACCACCACGACCACCACGACCACCACGACCACAACAGCAGCCCCGCCAACAATCTATCAAGAGGTAGCAAGCGGCGGAATACAATTAAACGGAATTGCACAACCAACAAAAACGCAAACACAAATAGCCCAAGGTGGAATACAAACCAAAGGAACAAGCCTAGTCCACTACGACAATCTTGTGTTGAATGGTTTCGGTGAAGAAGGAGACACAACGAACTTTACGGGCTTCACTGGTTTTGATTCAGAAGACCACCCACAAAATACATGGGGTAGTTTTTATCACACTGGGCAAAATACCGTTCGATTTGCTAATGCCTACATTGAAGTCGATCCCGAACGAAGATATACGCTAACCGCCTGGATAAAAAACATAGGCGATCCAACCAGCCGACACTACATCGGTGTTGCTAACTATGATGCGAATTCCCTCCTAATCAGCCCCGAAATGGTTCGCAAATACCCCAATTCAGCCGATACTTATTTGTTAGAAGATATCAATCCTAACGATACTAAAATATATGTTGCTGATACAACAGGATGGCAAAATGCGGGGTCATGGTCGCACCGACATTTATCATGGTGGCCATACCTTAATTATGAGCCCTATACTTACACAAGAAATCACACAAGACTGCATGGCGGATACTTGCCCAACATCGGGGCATGGGGTGAAGGTGGGATAAGCGGCAATGAAATAACCTTGTCCAGTCCATGGCCGTTCGCAAAAGTCGATAAGGGTAGCCCTGTTAGAAACGCAATGGCTGGCGGAACTTATCAATACACCGCTATGGTTAATGTTAGCGTTGGTGAAACATGGACCCGTTTTAGTGGTAATTTAGACCACTGGTTGCCTGGACAACCCAATGCATATAATCGTTGGCGGGCTGGAACAAAATATGCCCGAATAGTATTCCTCGTAAACTATAACCCCAGCAATGAATCTACCACAAAGTTTGCTGGCGTCGAACTTTCACTACGACAACAACGAGAGAACTACATTTGGACAAAAGGTGGTATCGAAGTCAATGGAACAAGCCAAGAAACCAAGACACAAACCGAAGTAGCAAGCGGTGGCGTCGAAGTCAATGGAACAAGCCAAGAAACCTATATCACCACAAGACGCTATTGGGTTGGCACTGGCAACTGGTCAAACACAAACAACTGGTCGTTGACAAGCGGGGGAACTACCGGAGCAAGTGTTCCCACACAAGACAACGAAGTCTTCATCGAATCGGGAACTTGCGATATCGATGAACATGTTGAAGCCAAAAGTATTTTCGTTACCGGTGGAACAACAAACGACAATGGCTATACAGTCAAAGTGTTCGGTGAAATCGATATTGATACTGTAGCCAATGCGTTGAATAGCACGGGAACATGGGAACTACATGTTGATGCCCCGGTAAGAAATCGCCAGTTTTATGGCAACTCTTTTCACAAGATGGTAATCAAGGAAGGTGTCCAATGCCGCAACAATGAACGCAACACTTGTGATACGCTTGTGTTGGAAGCAAACAGCCGCATATGGGGACACGATGCATTTATGGTTGCTGGTGTAGATGACTTTCTACAACAACACCCTACGGCAACCATCGATTGCCAAGTAAGAATGTACATGTACGGGGCTGATATTACCCATCAAGGATTCATCAAAAGTAATCACAATCTGGTGATGAACTACATGCACAATCGCACAATCATTATGACGGGCGATTGGGAATGTGATAATCTAACCGTGCATGGAAGTAGTAGCACCCATGATTACGATGAAGAACGAGCAACAACGCTTGATACTAACGGCTATAATCTAACCGTTGCCAATACATTGACGATGGGGCATCATTCAGCCCAACACACTGGCTATTATGGCAGGGTATTACTCCGTAACGGAACGCATAGTTTCTATACGATTACCGGTTCTACTGGCCCGAATACCCACGGTTGGATTCATTGGGGATGCTCCGATACCACCTACCAAGTGTTGAACACTACCTATCTATCCCAAGTCTTCACAGCAGTGTGTCCGCAAGTGGAAGGTGGGGCAATAGTCGGTGGCACAATTGAAGAATACTATCAAGAGGTAGCAACCGGTGGTATGTTAGCCAATGGCACAAGCCAACCTACCAAGACGCAAAAAGAACAAGCACAAGGTGGCGTCGAAGTCAATGGCACAAGCCAACCTACACAAGTCTTCACTGAACAAGCACAAGGTGGTGTGTTAACCAATGGCACAAGCCAACCAACAACAACACAAACCGAACAAACACAAGGTGGCGTCGAAGTCAATGGCACAAGCCAACCAAGTCATGTGTTTCCACAAACAACACAAGGTGGTGTGTTAGCCAATGGCACAAGCCAACCTACCAAGACGCAAAAAGAACAAGCACAAGGTGGCATCGAAGCCAATGGAACAAGCCCACCTACACAAGTCTTCACTGAACAAGCACAAGGTGGTGTGTTAGCCAATGGCACAAGCCAACCAACAACAACACAAGTCTTCACTGAACAAGCACAAGGTGGTGTGTTAACCAATGGCACAAGCCAACCAAGTCATGTGTTTCCACAAACAACACAAGGTGGTGTGTTAGCCAAAGGCACAAGCCAACCAAGTCATGTGTTTCCACAAACAACACAAGGTGGTGTGTTAGCCAAAGGCAATAGCCAGCCAACCCTATCAATGCTCGGAATCATTCATTGGGGATGCCATGATATTACCTACGACACTTACGACGACCACAACATCCTATCCATCCACGATATGCTTTGTGATGGATTCGGTGGCGTGGAAGTCAATGGAAAAAGCCAACACACCACATGGCAGCATTATCCCGGTTTCGTATCGGTAGCACCAAGATTCTATCTTGACCCAATGGTTGCACCACGCTATCCAATCATTGGCAAAGTCAAACCACGATACGATACCGAACCATCAATAATCCCAGGATATAGCATAGATACAGTATGCGAAACAGAATAGTAATCAATGCCGATACCTTGATCACCATCAAGGCAACTGACCTTATGGATGGCACACAACCGACCGATTTCCATTGGTTCGCCGAAGTCGATGAATCTATGGTCGTCTTGAATAAAGATGGCGATGAATGGAAAGGAACACTACCAGCAAGCCAAAGCCAACACCTACCACCACACCAAAATGCCATTGTGGAAGTGCTTGGCATTGGTAAGGTAGAATGGCCGTATGGTGGACACGGAAAACCTTTCAAGGATTTTGATGTGTCGTTGAACCCACGATTGTATCTTGGTAGTCAATACGAATACACTTTGGTCTACAATGGAAATCCCGGTGCTCCCGTTTGGTCGTCGTGGGATGGCATGGTCGTGATGACTTGGGATGATCCACACATGATTCTCACCATTGAATACGATCCTTTGACCGGCGGTGGTGCCCCAGATCCACCTATTGAACAAGAAAAAATATGGTGGGAATATGATGAAGAGGAAGGTATCTGGTTAGAAACGGATCACGATGGCATACGGGTGTTGGAAAAGTTTATGGATGAAGAAGCACCGAAAGCATACCAAAAAATCTGCGTGCCCGTTCAATATGCCTAGTTTACCGAAGCGACTAACACCCAAGCGATTGAAGACCGCAACACAAGCCAACTACGACGCCAGAATAAAGGAACTGGGTTGTTGGGCAACTTGGTATCGAATCCGGGACCGCAAGTTGGCTATCGATCCCTTGTGCCAAGATTGTAGCCAAGAGGTAGCAACCGAAGTCCATCACAAGCACAAGGTGAATGA
>PWVO01000147.1 GCA_003561825.1 Candidatus Woesearchaeota archaeon
CCTCATCCTGCTCGTGTCATCAGGAGAAAGCCCCACAACCTTTACCATCTCAATAATATTAGGCATAAGCTCTTTGCAGAGCATAAAAACAAGCCTCGAGTCATTAAGGTTGTATTCGCAGAACTTCTCAAGGCTCTCTGGGTGATTGTCCCATTCAGCAGCAAGATCACCTATCTCAACATCACTCTTTTTCTGCCCCAGGATCTCCTCAGCAACAGAATCAAGAGTGTAAGAATCTGTCTCAAGAATAGTAGACATAACATTCCTTATAAACCTGAAAATGTCAATATGCGCAATCCCTGCAATCTTAGTGCCTGAGTTTCCCTTTTTCCCAACATCAGCAGAAGAGTAGTCAAGGCATATGTCAAGGCTTGTCTTGTACTTCTTGGCCCTTGCCTCAAGATAAGGAAAATCAAATCCGTCAGAAAAATACCCGGTAATAATGTCGGGCTTATAGGAAGCAATTATCTCCTTGAACCTCTCTATAAGCCTCAGCTCGCTGTCAGCAAACTCGATATAATCCTTTTCAGTCTTAAACCTTTTCCATGTAATAACCTTGGCAAGATTTTCACCAAAAAAGCTCAGCATGACAATGGGGTTTTTTTCAGCGTCAATGCCCTTCCCCGAAGGATTATAGGTTTCAATGTCAAAAGCAAGAATCCTTGGGCTTTCCAGAGTCTTTTCAGATGATGCCTCTACCTTCTCAGCCTTTACAACAAAAGTCCTGCACCTCCTTTTTGCATCCTCGCCCCACGCCCTGCAAAGAGCCATGGGCAAAATCTCCTTGTCAATAAGATATCTTCTGTTAAATGGAATATCATACTCGTAAGTCTCAGCCCCAAGCTCCTTAACCTCATTCCTCAGCAGAGGAACATGCTTAGGCATCCTCGTAAAAGCCTTAACAGCCTTTACCTTTTTTCCAAAAAGCTTCTTCTCAACAACCTCAGCGCCAGAAGCAGAAACAATCTCATTGTTCTTTTCAGCCTTGATCTTCAGGATATTCTCCTTAAGGCTTTCAGCATTTCCTCTTTTTGGAACAGCAATAAAATAAGGCTCAAAGCTGTGGTCCTGAACACATATCTGCTCTCCGTTAGCAGCCTTTCCGTATATATTGACAACCGCCTTGCCTTCTTCAGATCCATATCCTACATCAATCGGATAAAAGTCTATCTCATTCATTTTTAAATAATCAAATATTCTATCAGTATAAATTAATTTCTATTGTATTTCAATAAATTTAAATATATCGCAGATTTTCATGAATTAATGGATTACGACTTAATAATCATTGGCTCAGGCCCCGCAGGCCTCTCAGCAGGCATATACGCAGGAAGATACGCACTTAAGACACTTGTCCTTGGGGCAGAGGCGGGAGGCACAGCAAACTACGCCCACAGAGTTGAAAACTACCCAGGCTTCCCGTCAATTACAGGAATAAAGCTAATGAGCAACTTTAAAGAGCATGCTTTATCATACGCAGAGATAAAGCATGAAAAAGTGCTTGAAATAAAAAAAACAGAAAAATTCAGTGTAACAACCTCATCAGCAGTATACACCTCAAAAGCAATAATAGTAGCATCAGGAACAGAGCGCAGAAAACTCAACATAGGCGAGGATGCTTTCATAGGCAGGGGAGTAAGCTACTGTGCAACATGCGATGCAGCATTCTTCAGGAACAGAATTGTTGCAGTGGCAGGAGGAAATGACTCAGCAGCAATGTCAGCACTTCTTCTTTCAGAATATGCATCCAAAGTTTACATTATATACAGAAAAGAAAAAATAAGAGCAGAGCCATTCTGGCTTAACCAGATAGAAAAAAACAGCAAAATAACAATAATAAACAGCACAAACATAATCTCAGTAAAAGGAGACAAAATGCTTGAGGAAATTGAGCTTGACAGGCCTTACAGCAACTCATCATCATTAAAAGTAGACGGCCTTTTCATAGAAATAGGATCAGCCCCTTCATCAGCATTTATCAGGATGATAGGCGCAGAAACAGACGAGCAGGGCTATGTGATAGTTGACTCCTCACAGGCAACCAACATCAAGGGAGCATATTTTGCAGGCGACATAACAACAGGCTCAGGAAAGCTCAAGCAGATAATAACAGCAGCAGCAGAAGGTGCAATTGCCGCCCACTCTGCCTACAAATTCATCAAAAAATGAAAATCAAGGAAAAATGGGCAGAGGAAACCAGCAAAAGGCTTAAAGAAGCCGGCCTTGACAAAATACCCGCAATAATCAAAAGATGCCCCAAATGCGCTTCTCTCTCATTGGAATTTGATCAAAAAACCCACAGAATATACTGCAAAAACTGCGGCTTTGAATCATATCTGCCGCACTGAGGTGATAAAATGGCATTCCAGAACAAGCATCAGCGTGTAGGAGTATTTATTGATGTGCAGAACCTTTACTACTCAGCCAGGCAGATGTACAACGCAAAAGTAAACTTCCGCGAGATAATCTTACAGGCAGTCGGAAAAAGATCCCTGATAAGAGCAATAGCATACTGCATAAAAGCAGACATAAAGGACGAGCACACATTCTTTGACACACTCGAGAAAATCGGCATAGAAGTCAAGGCAAAAGACATACAGATATTTCCAGGCGGCGCAAAAAAAGGAGACTGGGACATAGGAATTGCAATGGACTCAATCGAGCTTGCCCCAAAACTTGATGTAATAGTTCTTGTAAGCGGGGACGGCGATTTCTGCCCATTGGTAAGGCACTTAAAGTATGCAATGGGCTGCAGAGTTGAGGTAATAGCATTCGGAAGAACCTCCTCAGCAAAACTAAGGGAAGACGCAGACAGCTTCTTTGACCTTGACAAAAGCAAGCAGAAATTCCTCATGCCAATAAAAACAAGACACGCGCAAAAACAGAAAAAAGATGTACAAAATAACCCAAAAGAAGCAACTGTCTGAGAGCACATTTCTCATAAAAGTAGAAGCCCCTTTTGCCCAAAAGTCAAAGCCAGGAAACTTTGTAATGCTCCGCATAGATGAAAAAGGAGAAAGAATACCTCTCACAATTGCAGACTCAGATGAAAAAACAATTACAATGATTTTTCTGGTAGCAGGAAAAACAACCTCAGACCTCTCAAACCTGGAACAAGGCCAGCAAATCCTTGACCTTGCAGGCCCATTAGGCAACCCAATAGAGATAAAAAATCACGGCACAGTTGCCCTGGTTGCAGGCGGCCTTGGAATAGCAGCAATATATCCCCAGCTCAAAGCCTTAAGCAAGCTCAACAGAACTGTAACAATAATAGGGGCGAGAAAAAAAGAGCTTCTCTTCTTTTCCGAAGAAATAAAAAAACTTTCAGACAAAACACTAATCTGCACAGAAGACGGCTCACAGGGAATAAAAGGCTTTGTAACCCAGGCACTGTCCCAGGCAATAAGCTCAGAGAAAATAGACAGAGTAATAACAATAGGACCTGTCCCAATGATGCGCGCAGTCTCAGGCCTTACAAAGCCATTCAGCATACCAACCTATGCCTCAATAAACTCAATAATGGTAGACGGCATAGGAATGTGCGGCAGCTGCCGCGTCAAAATCTCAGGCAAAACAAAATTCTCCTGCATCCATGGCCCGGAGTTCAATGCCCATGAAGTAGACTGGGCAGAGCTAATATGCAGAAACAGCAGATACTCAGGCCAGGAAAAAGAATGCATGTGCGAAAATGAAAAATAAAATTGCAAAAACAGCAGAAGAGCAGATCCCAGAGGAGCAAAGCCCTGAAAAAAGAATCACTAACTTTGATGAAGTCTGCCTGGGCTACACAAAGCAGCAATCTCATGAAGAGGCAAAAAGGTGCCTCCAGTGCCCTGTCCCAATGTGCGAAAAATCATGCCCTGCCCAGGTCCCCATAAAAAGATTCATATCACACATAGCAGAATCAGACCATGACTCAGCATTATCAGCAATACTTGAGAAAAACTGCCTTCCGGGCATCTGCGGAAGAGTCTGCCCAAGCGAGCAGCAGTGCAGAAAAACATGCATCCACTATCAAAAAATAAGCATAGCCCTTCTTGAAAGATCAGCAGCAGACTACTCTTCTCCCAGACTTTCAAAAAAAAAGTCATTAAGCAAAAGCATAGCAGTAATAGGATCAGGCCCCTCAGGCCTGTCATGCGCCTATGACTTAGCTCTGAAAGGATTTAAAGTCACAATATACGAAGCACTCCACGAGCCAGGAGGAGTATTGACATACGGAATACCCGAATTCCGCCTTCCAAAATCAGTTGTAAAAAAAGAGATATCAGCACTTAAAGATTTAGGAGTAGAAACCTCACTCAATACAGTTATCGGCCTCTCAATAACATTGGAAGAGCTGAAAAAAATCCATGATGCAGTATTCATAGCATCAGGAGCAGGCCTTCCGTACTTTCTCGGCATACCAGGAGAAGGCCTTAACAATGTCTATTCAGCAAACGAATTTCTTTCAAGAAATGTCCTAATGAAAGCGCACAAGTTCCCTGAATACAGAACACCGGTAGGCAGATCCGAAAAAACAATCGTAATCGGAGGAGGAAATGTAGCAATAGATGCAGCAAGAACAGCCCGCAGGCTTGGCTCTCAGGTAACAGTCTTTTACAGAAGAACAAAGAACGAGATGCCTGCACGCCCATATGAAATAAAGCACGCAGAAGAAGAGGGAATAAAATTCGAGTTCCTTGCATCGCCGTTAAAGCTCATCGGAGAAGCCACAGTCCGGGCAGGAGAATTCATAAAAATGAGGCTTTCATCCCCTGATGCATCAGGAAGAGCATCCTCTGTTGAGATTCCCGGATAAGAATTCACAGCAGAATGCTCTCAGGTAATAATAG
>PWVO01000219.1 GCA_003561825.1 Candidatus Woesearchaeota archaeon
CCCGAATTTACGCCTGTGGATGATAGCATAAGACCTTCTTTCAGGAGGCAGCAGTCTATGAAGCAGGAACTATATGCGGCATCTCGAACATTTTATGATAAACAATAGCCGCTGGAAGCCCTGTCTTTCAGGTCGGGGAGGATGTCACTTGGAGCGCTGTTGCAAGAGAAGCTTTTTTCGAAAAAATAAAAGACCTTGAGTTTATCAAAAGATTTAAGGCAAAAAGCACATTTACTGAAGAAGATGCGATAAAGCTTGGCAGAGAGCTTAATAAAGGCCTAGCAAAAAGAAGATCAAAAAGATAAATCTCTTACTATATATATTCCTTTCTTCCCAGATATATAAGAAACAAATAACATAATTTTATAAACTTGGATTATCTTCAGCATATACATAATAGGTTTAAGGTGCAAAAATGATAACTCTTTTTAAAGGAAAAGAGACAATAAAGAGAATAAGAGTAATAAAGAAAAAGCCAGTTACAGCAGAGGTAACTCCATTTTTTGGGGTTTATGGGGAAGAAAATCCCTCAAACTGCTATTTCGGCGTGGGCCTTGAGCCAAAAGACAAAAAATTAATTAAATACATGTATGGAAACCCTCCTGAATTTTCTCATGATAACACGCTTTGTTTTTCAGGAACCCGTGAACATAACCTGCCAGCAGGTTACCGCACAATGGAAATAGCTCAGATGGTTTATGATTTTAAATTTGGCACAATGTGCTCCTGCGCAAAATACGGGGGCCTTCTGCCTAAATCAAACATAGACAATATTTTTGATACAGAAGAGAAAATTGGTGAGATAATAGGCAAAGAAAATTTAGAGAGAATAACCAGCAGAGATATTCTTCCGGATATGGGCCCTGCAGCAGATGCCCTTATCTCAAGAGGCATAGACATAGGAATTGAATACCTTATAGAAGAACTGCGCTCTGGAAAGCTTGAGATGACACCAGGCTTGAAAAAAGCATTTGAGAAAATTTCAGAAAAAGAGCTTGTACTTAAAGGCATGCCAGAAAAATACAAAGATACAGTTAAGATAATTGAGCACGAGCCAGGGATTAAGAGTAAAATAGAGGATTATTTCATGCATAAGCATGCAGCTGAGAAATATATTTTGTCTGCTGAAGAAATGATTAATAACTTGGGGCCTGAGCTTGATAAAGATTACCAGATACTTGAATCAAAAATAAGAGCCCTGCCTTTTGAAAACAGCTTTGTCATCCCATATATCCAGGGAAAAGAAAGCACAATCTTATTATTCCAGAAAAAAGCAGGTGATGCAATTCAAAAGCTTAAAAGCATGCCTTTTAATGAGCTGACTATTGCAAAAAAATTCCTTTCATACAAAGATGCTCTTCACGAGCTTGTGGAAAGCCTTTCTAAGATATCTTTTAATACTAATTCAATGCCATATTGGATAAAAATAAGCAATAATGGAAATTCGCCAGAGTATGATGATATTAAGGCAGCAGAAAATCACTCAGATGATCTTATTAAGAAAATCAACAAGGCTGTAATGCGCTACATGCCAGAACATTATTCTTTTTTTGAAAAAGCAGGAATTAGCAATTCTCGCGAAAGCTGAAATACCCTTCTTTGCCTATGATAACATGGTCAAGAACTTTTATTGAGAGAAGATCCCCTGCTTTCATCAGAGCTTTGGTTATTCTCCTGTCTTCCTCAGAAGGCTCAGGGCTTCCAGAAGGGTGGTTATGCACAGCAATAACAGAGTTTGCGCTTTCCCTTATTGCAGACTTAAAAACCTCTCTCGGATGAATTATTGAGCAGTTTAGAGTTCCCACAGAAACATTCTCCTGCTTTATTATCCGGTTTTTTGTGTCAAGGTGCAGTATGATGAAATTCTCTTTCTCTGAGTCTGAAATTGCTGGAGAGATTATATTAAAAACATCTTTTGCGCACTTTATCTGCTTTCTTGCGCATGATGCTTTCTGCCTTTTCGCAAGCTCAAACAGGGCAATTACCTGGCATGCCTTTGACTTTCCAATGCCTTTTATTTTCTCAAGCTCTTTTACAGAGCACGATCCAAGCTTTTCAAGGCCATAGCTTGATATAAGCATATTTCCCAGGTCAACAGCATTGCAGCCCCTGCTGCCAGACTTAAGCACTATTGCAAGAAGCTCAGCATCAGACAGAGCATCTTTGCCAAGCTTCTCAAGCCTTTCCATTGGCCTGTTCTCAGGAGCAATCTCTTTTATCTTCATAAATTAATATGTAATTCTGTTTTTAATAATAATTGCCAGAAAAATCCTGCAAGATTTATGCATTATTAGAAATAATCATGGAGTTGGCCGAAAGCTTTACAGGATACCATCTGTCTCTTTGTTAAGCCTGTCAAAAAACTCTTCCATAAACAAATGCCTGCTTTCTGCTATTCTTCTGCCTTCTTCTGTGAGCATTTTTTGCTTTATCTTGCTCAGCTTTAAGACAAACTCTCTGTATCCTGTGTCATCCTCTGAATACTCGCCGTCTTTTCCTGTATTGACCTCTTTGCTGTGAAGCTTTGCTCCAACCTCTCCTGCAAACAAGAATGTTCTTCCAATTCCTATTGCCCCTATTGAGTCAAGCTTGTCAGCATCAAACAGTATCTTTGCCTCTTTTGAGACTGGCTTGTTGTTTCCCCTGAACCTGTGGGTTCTTATGCAGTGCAGGATCTTTTCAGATTTTTCTTTGCTTGCCATGTATTTCTCAAGAATCTTCTCAGCTATCTCAGCGCCTTTTTCAGCATGGCACACAGCCCCATTGCTCCTGTCCTGGTGCTCCCGGCCAATGTCATGCAGTATTGCAGCTATCTCAAGAATCTCCATGTCAGCATTCTCCTTTCTGCCAATATGGAGGCACATATTATATACTCTAAGCGTATGATCCCAGGCATGGCTTCCTTTTGAGTTCAGGAAAAAACTTTCAGCTTCTTTTTTTATTTCATCCCCTATTGCCATATAAGTATGAAAAAACAATTAAAATATATATCTTTTCTTTCAGAATCAGATAAAAAAATGGCTTTTGCTGTATATTGCCCTTCTGTAAACCTTCATGTATGCTTCAGCTTTCTTTCTTATGCTGAAATTTTGTTCAGCACTTTTTCTGCAGTTTTCTCTTGATAAATTAAGGCACTCATAAGCCTTTTCTGCAATATCCTTTTTTTCAGCGCCTAAATCAAAAAGCCTTCCTGTATCTTTTGTTATTATCTCAGGCATTGCTCCTATATTTGATGCAAGAACAGGTGTTCCGCAGCTGAGGGCCTCAACAACAACCATGCCAAAAGACTCCTCCCACTTAACAGGCATTAGAAAAAGCCCTGCATTCTGGTATAAAGGGATTTTTTGCTCATCATTAACCTCTCCGGCATAAAAAACAAGGGCTTCTTTTTTCTGCTTTTTTGCATCTCTGTAAGCTTTAATCTTGTCATTCTCAGATGAGATGTCAATATCAACTCTAGGCATTATCTTCTCATTAAAGAAATCCCTGTCTACTATATTCCCAGCTACAATCAAGTCAAGATCTTTTTTTGTTTTAACTTCTTCAAATATCTCAATTGCAGTGTCCTGGCCTTTTTCAGGCCTTATTGCTCCCAATGACAGCATATAATCAAGAGAATTTTCACTAAAAGCATAATCCTCAGTATTAATTCCATTGTATATGACTGAGGAAGCATTAATGCCTTGTGCAGCATAAATCTCTTTTTGCCTTTTGCTTATTGCTACAATCTCCTGCCCGTTTTCTGCGCTGTATCTTGAAAAATCCCAGAAATCCTCATATCTTGAGTGCAGTGTCATAACAGAAGGAGAGATTAAGTCCATAAAAGCAAATAAATAATCATCATGAAAATGAGAAATGTCAGGCTTAATCTCTTCTGCAAATCTCATCACCTCGCTAACATGCTTTAAGACAGCATAAGTAGAATGATTAGAACTAAGATAAGAGCCAGGAATCCCTATTGGAGGGATTGTCTCTTTTATTGCTTTGGCCTCTTCTATGTATGTTCCTTCAGGCCCTGCAAGAAAAACCTCAAATTCATGTGACTTTGATTCCTCTTTTACAAGGTCAGCTACAATCCTCTCAATACTTCCATATCCCATGTCCTTTCTTACTGGCAGAAAAGGCGTTGCAATGTGCAGTACTTTTTTTAGGCTTTTCATTGTTTTCCCGGCTTTTTGCAGATAGCTGAAACCTGAAAAAAAGCCAAAAGCGTGTTATGAAGCTAAATCAGCTTCCTATCATATTTAAGCTTAGTTCCTCTTTGAAATATACATTGAAATTCATGGAAATCTTTATATAGTATACTTGTTCTAATATTACAAAATTTTTATAGGGGGTGAAAAAATGGGTGTAATAAAAGGAATAGGCAACCTTGCCTTGACTATAGTGGCCTCTTTGGTATTGATACTTTTGGGCATAATCTATTTCATGGTCACTGTATGGATTATCAAGATAGGCGCAGGCTGGGCAGGATATGCAGTTCTTGACGGCAACATGGTTGTGCTTACAGCAGGCATTGTGACTGCAGCAGCTATGATTGGCTCAGCAATCCAGCACTGATTTTTTTTCTTTTTTTATTCTAATTATTTTGGCTGGCAAAATGGGATTTTAAAAACATAAACAGCTAGTCAGCTGCATACCCGGCCTTGAACAAAGGCCAGAAAAAAACCCTTGTATTTCTATGCCTTGCTTTCTTTATCTGGTTTGAAAGCACAAAAGCCTTTTCTGGCTTATACTCCTCAACAAAATTCA
>PWVO01000118.1 GCA_003561825.1 Candidatus Woesearchaeota archaeon
CAGTATGTTCCCCCGGGTCACGCTGGGGAGTATGTTCACCAGTGGATGAGTGTACAGGACACCGTCGATGACACAGAAGGCGGAGGCCGTTGCGCCCTCGGTCACGAAACCGTTTCTCACCAGTATGGCGGTATCAGCCCCCTGCCTTTTCGCCCTGGTCTGGGCGATGCAGTTGGCCAGGATACCGACGGTCTTGAGATGACAGAGGCCTCCCCGGTCGTCGGGATGGGTGATGGCGGTCCTGCCCTGCGTCCTGTCCCACCGCCGGGTGATCTCCCTGACCTTCATGAACACGGTGGGCTCGCATTCATCGGGAAACGGATGAGATCGGGGCGACGTACCGCGCGTCACCTGCAGGTACACGGAGCCCTCCTGCATCCCGTCTACATCGAGGAGCTCCCGCAGCACCTCCTGCATCTGTCCAGGTGCAAGGGGCATCGGGATCTCCAGCTCCTCCGCCCCCGAGTACAGGCGCTTCATGTGTTCGTCAAAGCAAAACGGCACACCGCCGTATATGCGCATGACCTCGTAGAGTCCATCGGCGAAATTGAATCCCCTGTCCTCCACAGATATGAATGCCTCTTGTTCTGCCACGAAATCTCCGTTGAGATACACCGTTGTCACCGTGATCCCTCCTCAAGAAAAGCTAGAACTAGATGAGCTCGAAAATTGCATGAGCAACCGCTCGCCGGGGGGGAATATCAACGAAAACCTCGCGGTCGTTGGGGGATGGATGACGCTTTTCAACAGGCGTTTCCCGGTAAGACAACGGCAAGAGCTCAGCCACATCACGGGGTTCAAGCGCGTTGCACGTTCGCGAAAATCCCACCTCGTGATAGGTTGGAGCCCGCGGGAGTCCTGGACCGTAGATGCCTGCCCTTCTCCTCTCCTGCCAATCCTCCTCCCCAGCCCGGAGGGTGGGGAGCTGGCCGTGGGGGACGACCGCTACCGCACGTACACTCGATCTCCTCAGTTCATGAGCAGCAGCGTGATCAGCAGAAAGCCGGACAGCATCCAGAGCAGGTATGTGTTCAGCACGCCGGTGTGAACCCCGTTCAGAAGAGCGCTCACCTTCATGACTGCCGAAACTGTGAGATCGTGATACAGATTGTCCACAACTCGCACCTCGAACCTATCGAACAGGCCACGTGCCAGCTTCTGGGGCCAGCCCTGGAACACAAAGAAAGCACCCACGTACGCTGCTATGAACACCACTGCCTCCGCCAGGATGACCGGCACTGAAGGGAGTTTGGCCGGACCGATGTAAAGGCTCGGAACAAAGAACATGGCCACGCCGATGCCACCGATTACGGCCATCGGGATCGTGGATTGATTCCAACTCTCAACCACGGACTCTCTTATACCCTTGACCTCTCCGAACAGCATCCGCTTCAGGGTGATGAAGGTGTAGGCCGCAGTCACACATGCTGCAACCACTATCAGGGCAGACACAATGAGAAAGCCGGCCGTGCCTGTTCCCTCAATCAGGGGCATCTTCGTGGCACCGCTGAAGATTAGTGTTTTCGTCCAGAATCCAATGGTGAACGGTACGCCGGCCAGTATTAGGAACCCGAGGGCTGTCAGCCCCGAAGTCATCGGGATTTTGGACAGGAAACCGCCCATATCAGAGATGTACTTCAGGTTGTTGTGACGCGAGATCAACAGGCCCGCGCTCATGAACAGCACCGATAGACTCAACGAGTGTTTCACAAACAGTAGGACACCGCCCACCATGCCCTCCGTGGTCATGGTCGCCAGTCCGAAAACAACCCAACCCATCTGGGAAACACTCACATAGGCCAGCAAGCGTTTGAATTCGTTCTGAGCCAGAGCCATCAGACCGCCGTAGATCATGGTCCCATAGGATAGGACCAGCAGGTAAACGGACATGTCCTGAAACTGATGGGGGAACATCTCCATCACTATCCTGATCATAGCCCACCCGGAAATACCGATCAGATTGGGAGACAGGAGAGCGGACACCGGGGTCGGGGCCTCGGCGTGCGCGTAAGGGAGCCACATATGCACCCCGAAAATCGCCTTCTTTATCATGAGTCCGAAGAAAATGGCGAAGGGGATCAGAACCGGAAGCCCCACCCCCATTGCCAGATTGACCTCCAGTGTGTCGAAGTTGATGATGTCGAAAGTCCCCACGCTGGCTCCCACCGCCAGGCTTCCCACCAGATAAAAGACTCCCGCCAGTGATGACCATATCAAGTACATCATGGCGGTCCTGCTTCTCTCGCCATACCCGTATAGCAGAATCAAGAAGAAACTTGACACCACGGTGAGCTTCAGAAACACGTAGAACTGTATCAGGTTCGTAGAGAGAACGGTTCCGCTCATGCTGGCGGCAAACACCATGTACAACATGTAGAATGTCCCCAGGGAGGGTACGAGGTGCCCCTCGTCCTGCATGGTCCGGATTCTATGCTTCATGTACGGGTATGAATACAATGCCACCGCAGGAGTGACAACACCTACTCCGAGCAAGTACAGTCCGCTCAACCAATCCAAGTACATCGAAAACGTACCTACTGCCTCGAAGAAGAAAAAGGGCGAATCAAGAATCCCGTCTCCCAACCCGTATTTCAGGATGAGGGCGAGCGCGGTCACTGGCGGCATCAGCAGAAGCGCGAAGCTGGTGAAAGCCAAAGCACCCTTCGTCAGCTTCTTCTCCAACAGCGGGAAAAACAAACCCCCGATCAGGGGAATGCACACTGCCACCAGCATAGCGGGAAAACTCAGCTGAATCATGATCGTCCCTCCACGTTATGATTGAGTTGATGTTTTACACTTCATCACGGCAGACTCAAACCCGACAATACGGCATCTATGTAAATGGACTTATCGTACAGTATCTGCTGGGCCGGTTCAACCAAAGCAAACCCCAGTCTCGGCGCCGCCCCCAACAGCAGGCAGGCCCCAGCCAGGACCATCATAGGAACCAGCAATGACCAGGGTGCCCTGCTTGCGTTCTGTGTTCTCTCGGTTTCCGCCCCAAGGAACACGGAGATGAAGGCCCGCAGGACGTAAGCGGTGGTCAGCACTGCAGCAAAAGCGGCTATGATGCTCGGGACGATATATCCGGCCTGTATGCCACCGTAGAGTATGCTGGCCTTGCTCACGAATCCGTTCAACGGCGGGATTCCCACCAGAGCCAGCGCCCCAACCGTGAAGAGACCGGTGGTGATGGGCATCTTCAGCGCAAGGCCCCCCAACCTCCTCATGTCAGAGGTTCCGGTCCTGTGGATGATGACACCGACGGCCAGGAATAACAGTGACTTAAACAGCGCCTTGCTCAGCATATGGAAGAGGCCCCCGGAGACGCCGAGGGCGGTACCCAGCCCGATGCCGAAAAGAATGTACCCCATCTGTGAAATCCCGGAGTAGGCCAGAAGCCGCTTGAGATCGTTCTGGTACAGGGCCAGAAACGCACCCACAAGCATCGAGACCAACCCGAAGCCGATGAGCAAAGGTCCGACCGTCTCCCAGGTGAAGATGAGATACGTTACTCTAACCAGCGCCCCGACCCCAACAACCGCCGTTCCACCCGCCATCACCGTGGTCACCGGAGCGGGGGCAGACTGGTAAGCATCGGGCAACCAGGCATGGAAGGGAATCATACCCACCTTCATACCGAATCCCACCATGAAGGAGCCGAGGGCGAGAACAGAGACGAGGGAAGGACCAGCCGCCTCGATAACAGCCATCTTGTTGGCGATGTCTGCCATATTCAAGCTCCCCGTGACAGCATACAGCAACACGATCCCCAGAAGGATGAAACCAGTTCCCAACGTACCCAGAACCAGATACTTCATGGAGCCCTCCAAAGACGATCTGGAACACCGGAAGGCGATGAGGGCATAAGAGGCGATGGACATGATCTCGAAGAATACGTAAAGGTTGAAGACATCGCCGGTAAAGGCCACGCCCAGCATGCCAACCAAGAGGAACAGCATCAGCGTGTAAAACTGGCTCAGACCTGGTTCGCCCCGCATGAATCCCAGTGAATACAGAATCACCACAACGCTGATTCCCGAGCCGATCATGCCGATGAGCAGACCCAGGCCATCCACAACCAGGGGTATACCCAACGGCGGGAGCCATCCACCAAGGGGGTAGACGGATATCCCGCCCCACATTGCTGAGGCCAGGCCAACTACTACCACGAAGGTGGCGACGGTGATCACAAAGACCAGAGCATCCCGGATCTGGGGGCGCTTGGCCCGCTCGGCCAGCAGACCCACACCAGGCGTTATGAACCCGCCAGCAAGCGGAATGAGAACCGCCATGACAGGGGTTAGCACGAAGGGGGTTGGCACTTTCGATTACCTTCCTCTCTCGTCTTGACGTCTTCTGCAAACTCCTGGTTCGTACCTATTCCTCGAACCAGCTCCCGTGCCTGGCCCTCATCCCTTGAGGTCCGTGATGTTGAAGGGATTGAGCGTGTTGTGGTGTTTGTACAGTCGGATGGCCAGGGACAGGGCGAGTGCCAGTATTCCCATGTTGATGACGATGGAAGTAAGGACCAGCGCCTGCGGCACTGGATCAACCGCTCTCGCGGCGAACTCCGACATCTCTTCCCCCATCTGGGGGGACCATATGGGGGCGATACCCCCGATTCGGTAACCAAGGGACACCAGCAGCAGGTGGATCCCGTCAGTCATGATGGACAACCCGATGACCATTTTTATCAGGTTCCGCCTGGTCACCAGACAGTAGAGACCCAGAGTTATCATGACTCC
>PWVO01000132.1 GCA_003561825.1 Candidatus Woesearchaeota archaeon
CTCTGAGAGAGGTTTCAAAAACAATCTCTGAACACATTGAGCCAAAGATCTTTCCAAAGATTAAAGAAAAGATAATAGAAGGAAAGACCTGCCTTGTCGTTGAATTTAAAGGCAAGGACTGCCCGTATTTTGCTTATGGAAGAGCATATATTAGGACTGCTGATGAAGATAGGCTTTTATCTGCTAAAGAGCTGGAAAACATAATAATTACAAAAAACAAGGATAAAATTAACTGGGAGACTCAGACTGACAGATCATACAGCATTAAAGATATTTCCGAAACTAAGCTAAAAGATTATGTTTCTAAAGCCGGCCTTAGATATACCTCTAAAAAGGAGGCTCTGAGAAAATTAGAGCTGATAAAAAATGATGAGCTGACTAATGCTTCAATAATCCTGTTTGGAAAGGATAAAGCTAGGCATTTTAGCCTACTGAGCCTAAGGTGTGCTGTTTTTTCAGGAAAAGACAAATCTTCTGAATTTATTGACATGAAAGAATTCCATGGAGACTTATTTGAGCTGATTGAGAGAGCTGAGCAATATATCTTAGAGCATATTAATGTAGGCATGCGCTTAGATGGCTTAAGAAGAATTAATGTCCCTGAAATAAGCCAGGATGCATTCAGGGAAGCTATTATCAATGCTTTCTGCCACAGGGATTATTCTATTTCCCAGGAGGTTCAGATTGCAATCTTTAAGGACAAGGTTGAGATTTTAAGCCCCGGAAAGCTGTACGCTGGCCTTACAATTAAGGAAATCCTTTCTAAGCCTGTTTCTGAAAGAAGGAATTCTCTTATTGCAGATATTTTTCATAAGATCAGCCTGGTTGAAAAGTGGGGCACAGGCGTTGGAAAGATAAAAAGGCTGGAGCCAGACACTGAATTCAGGGAATTAAGCAGTTTTTTCATAGTTACATTTAAAAGAAAAATTCTAATTAAAGACTCTAAAGGAACTTTCATGGAAAAGACTACCCAGAAAACTACCCCTAGGACTACCCACAAGACTACCCAGAAGATTCTGGAGCTGATTAAAGAAAATCCAAGTTATTCAAGAAAAGAAATGTCAGAGTTAATTGAGAACATCACCGAGGACGGAGTCAAGTATCATCTTAGAAAACTCAGGAAAGAAGGCAGGATAAAAAGACTTGGCTCTGATAAAAAAGGGTACTGGGAGATTGTTGAATAGGACTTATTAAATTGTATCCTGCATCAGAGAGGTTTATGCTGAAATTTTTTCGAAAAAAATAAATATTAAAAAAGTTTAGCTACAGAATAAGAGACATGAAAATAAGACAAAATAAGAAATTAATGGAATCCATTTTAGAAGCCCAGAAAGACCCTGAGTTTATCAGAGAGATTGATAATTTCATCAGGGCAACTAAAAAGGTTCATAAATTAAATCTCTAAGTAAAATTCTTCAAAATTATAATCTGAGAGCATTACCTCATCAATATCCTTTCTCTGCCTCTTGCCAGGGCTTTCTGCTGCATAGCCTGCTGTTATTGCATAAGGCAGATTTCTCAAGTCTAGTTTTTGGATGGAATTCTGGCCGCAAATAAGAGAATCTCCATGGTAAGCTTTCAAGAGAAAAAAGATTAAGAAGATAAATGCTAAAAATGGCGGATTAAACGGCGGATTAAATGAGGGATTAAAATCATTATTAGATTACATTAGAAGTAATCCTGGTAAGCAAGCAAAAGATGCAGAACAAGAATTGAATAGACCTATCAAAACAATTGAAAGACAAATCAAGATATTAATAGATAAGAACTTAATTGAAAGAAGAGGAAGCAGAAAAACAGGGGGATATTTTATAAAATTAAAGGAGGTGAATTCAAGCAAACTGGAATAGGAATTGGCATTCTAAAAATGGATTTTGTATTTGCACAATCAGTTTCTCTTAGCTTGCCATCTGGTGCTTCTAATTTCAACTGTACACAATTTGTGGACAGTTCAATTCCAGCTTCAGACTCTCGTTTTTTAAGCATAGACCAGTAGTTTCTGGGATTATTGCTGTCTGTCAGAACTTCAACTATATCTATGACTGAAAAATACCAATCTTCATTATGCCAGATTCGCCTTATTTTCTTGTCCTGAAAAACTACTAGTTTATTTTCATCTTCCATTTATAAATAAGTAAATTCTTTATCTTTAAATATTCTACGCATGGATGTCTAGTGGCCAGTGAAAAAAAGAAAAAACAATCTTTACTCCGCTCATTTTGCCTATCACAACCAAAGTATTCGCCTGAGGATGCCAGATCTTGTTTCTGCTTAAAGCGTCTAATTGCTATAGAAGGCGCGGTATTATTTAAATGTGAGGTTTTGTATCATTGGGAAAAAAAAGGATATAGTTATTTTCCTGCAGAATTGTAAGAATTATTTATTTTTTCAATAAATTCCTCTGGCATGTTTGAATAGACTATATTAAGCTGCTTGTTTAATTTTTTAAAAATCTCACTTTTTTTAGATTTGAAATTTTCCTGGCTGGGCCCAGGCAGAATTCCAGGATTAATTTCTACAAACACGTCAAACAGAGCGTCATCAGACAATAATACTCCCTCTCCCCTCGCAAGTTCAATTCCTTCTTGTCCCGGAAGATTATAAGACTGCTTTAGTTTTGTTTTCTCATCCCATGCCTGCTTTTTATTATAAAATTTGCCTTTTCTCGGTGCAGTGACTTTCAGTAACGAAGTAAAAATTGAAATGTCAGGAAAAACTAATTCTTCACTGCCTTTTATTGCACTGACTTGCTCATCTTCTATTTCCCTTATTAACTTCAGATACCTGTTTTTTTCCATTAATCTTGCTTCCTTAACCCACTCGCCAATTCCACCAGGAGCATAGCTGTAACCATAGCCAGGATTTCTAAGATAACCACTTTTATGAATGACAATGTGAATTTTTCCGTCATCAGGAAGCTCGGCTAATTTACGGTAAGTTTCTGCCATCTCTTCAAGAGTAAATGTATCAGGATCTGGAGAATCTGGTCCAAATGATATTGCTTTTATGTATGGCTTCTCTTCTTTTTTGAATACAGCTATATTTTTGTAATATTTTTCTAAAAATTTTGATCTTTTTAAATTAAAATACTCATTTCCTGGAATCTCATAATCCGGGTATCTTATTGTCAGATATCTTTCAAGAATCGCATTCTCAGCTTCTGTAATCTCTGGCTGCAGGTCTATCTCTCTCCAGCCATGCTTCCCTCTCATCTTATTATCAACAACAATCACTTTCATTAGCTTGTCATGCAGGCCATAAGTTACCTGCCCAAAACCCTCAGGTGAAACAACATACAATGAGCCATCTCTCTGAAATAAGATTGGTTCAGAATCGCTTATTTTTTTTATTGTGTTTATTACACAATCTACGGCATATTCCATTTTATCCCCCAAAAATTTATCTGTATAAAATAATGGCCCGGAAGTTTATATTCTTTATTATAGTATAGTAAATATGTTCTAGTTTTTATGATTAGTGGGTTTAAATCCCTATAATAATAAAAGCGAATAAAAAATAAAAATTACTACTTCAATTTTTCTTTGGTAAGAAATTTCATTTGAGATTTGAGTTGTGGTAGGGCACTTCCGCCGATTTTTATGTTTTAAATGTGAGGTTTTGTGCAATTGGAAAAAAATAAAGAAAAAGGAGATGTTATTTTCCTGCAGAATTGTAAGATTTATTCATTTTTTCAATAAATTCCCCTGGCATGTTTGAATAGACTATATTAAGCTGCTTGTTTAACTTTTCTAGATGGTCAGCCATTTTAGATTTGAAATTTTCCTGGCTGCATCCAGGCAGGTCTTCATAATTAATTGAAACAAACATATCAAATGGTAACTCATAATAATCACCAAACGATAAAACTCCGCCTTGTCCTGAATAACCATAAATCTGCTTCAGTTTTGTTTTCTCATCCCATGCCTGATTTTCATTATCAAATTTGCCTTTTCTCGGTGCAGTGACTTTCAGCAATGGAGTAAGAATTAAACAGTCAGGAAAAACTCTTTCTCCCCAACTCATGTTGTTTTTCATTGCACCGATTAGCTCATCCTCTTTTTGCCTTACCAATTCCATATACCTGTCTCTTCCCATTACTCTTGCTTCCTCAACCCACACATCAATTCCGTCACAAGCATAACCATACTTATGGCTGTGATAAGCATTGTTGTGAAAAACCATGCGAATTTTTCCGTCATCAGGAAGTTCAGCTAATTCATGGTAAATTCCTGCCATCTCTTCAAGAGTAAATCCATCAGAATCTGGCCCGAATGAGATTGCTTTTATAAATGGCCTATCTTCTTTTCTGAAAATAGGGGCTTCATTATACTCATCTTCGGGATCTTCTTTATTTCCAATAATCACATCTTCAGATTCTTTAATCTCAGGCGGTAGCTCTATTTCTTTCCAAGGGTACTTATCTTGTTCCCCCTGAATAGCCCTTAGCGTGGTGTGCAAACCATAAGTTACCTGCCCAAAACCCTCAGGTGAAACAGCATACAATGATCCATCTCTCTGAAATGAGATTGGTTTAGAACCGCTTATCTCTTCTAACGTATTTATTACAAAATCTACGGCATATTTCATTTGAACCCCCCTATAAATTTATCTGTATAAAACTGGGCCTAAAGGTTTATATTCTTTATTGTAGTGTAGTAAATAGGTTATAGTTTATATGCTTCAGAATCCTGAACTTTGCATTTCCTGATGTATGTCAGTCAATCTTTGGCCCCCAGAC
>PWVO01000076.1 GCA_003561825.1 Candidatus Woesearchaeota archaeon
ATGAGCTTACCTTCTGGTAATACCCGGTTATCCTGCTCAGCCAGTCAATGTTCTTTGAAGAGCACTTAGGACACTGGTTCAGCATCCCGCCTACAGTAAAAAGGCAGTCCCTGCAAACAGTAAGATCCCTTGTGTAGGCAAAATAATTCATAAGAGTATTCTTGACAATCCTCTCAGTAAGCTTTGTTATAGCCTCAGGGTCAGGATTTCCTTCACCAAGCCAGATATGCGACATAGCCCCCCCATCCATAAGGGGATGGAAAGCTGCCTCCTTCTGAATCCTGTCAATAAGATTAACATTAGCAGAAGGCCTGACATGAAAAGAATTGGTATAATAAAAAGAGCTCGTATTCTTGTCACCCTGAACAACAGCCCTTTCACCGTACTTCTTAACATCAATCTTAGCCAGCCTGTAAGAAGCAGACTCAGCAGGAGTTCTCGAAAGCCCAAACAAAAACCCTGTCTCGTCTCTGAACTCAGCAGTAATCTTCTTCATCTCTTTAAACACCTTAAGCCCAAAAGACCAGGCTTCGCCAGAATCATGCAGCTCCTCTCCAGTATGAGCCTTGAGCATCTCATTAAGCCCAACCATGCCAAGCTCACCGCTCTGCTTGTCAATAACAAGATAAGGAGTTTTCTCTTCATCAACAGGCTGTGAAAGGAAAGGAAGCAAGCCCTGCTTAAGCCTTTTCTTAACAATATTTTTCTTTAGCATAACTACATCCCTGGATTTTTCCATCCTTTCTCTCAAAAGCTCAAAAAGAGTGTCGTCATCACCCTTGGCCTCATAAGCTATCTGAGGCATATTAAGAGTAACAACCTGTATTGCCCCGCCTCTCACAGTGCCATTATAAAGGTCAGAGTCAGTATTTTGGCTTGACAAAGGCATAAGATAAGAGCAGCACTGGTAGCACGAATACTCAGGAAGATAATCCTGCTGTATAAAAAAATAAGGAGTCCCGAACTTTGCAGCAAGGCTGTTCACCTTTAATATCTCATCAGGATAAACATCAAAATCCTTCTTATGTATCTTAACCTCAGGCTTAGGCCAGTTAAACGGCTTTCCTATATGATCTCCTTTGTCATAAACATCAATAATAGCATTAAAAATCTTGTTTGCCTCATCATGGAAATCAGCATAAGTAGTTCCCTCATTAACAACTCCCCCAGGAAGAACAGCTGGAATCTTCTCAAGAGTCTTAGGAATCCCCGGCTCAATGTCAATGCTGGAAAAAACAACCTGCCCCCCTCTGCTGACATACATCATGCCCATCTCATAGATAAAACCCTGCATAAGCTGCTTTATCTCCTTGTAGTCCATGCCCTTAACATAAGGAGCAAGCAAAACATTAAACCAGTTAAACCCCTGCCCTCCAGCGCAGTTAGTCTGAGAGCTTGCCAGAACCTTTGTAGCATGATTAACAGCAACACTACCCCTCTGCGCAGGCCCAGCAACAGAAGTATGAACCCCAGTGCCGTCAGCCTTAAGCCCGTTCTTCAGAAAAAACCTAAGATCATGGGAAAAACAGAAAGGCCTTGTAGAAAAATAATCAAGGTCATGGATATGCAGCTGCCCAGTAAGGTGCGCATCCGAAATCCTTGAAGGGAACTCTTTTATCAGCGCATACCTCCTGAAAATCTCATCAGCAGCAAGCTTGTGCACAGTCTCAGGATTATACTGCAGGTTTGCATTTTCCCTCTCAGCAAGATTAATAAGCCTAGTAATATCATACATAGAAAGCCCAATCTTCTGGTATTTCATATAGTATTTCTCAAGATTCTCCTCAAGAAGCACATTATTGGTAATCTCCCTTATCAAGTGGCCTGAAACATTCTTAATATTATTCTCTATAAGAAAATGCTCAACCCTGTCAGCAACCTTCTCAGCAGTGTTCTCACTCATCCCAGTCTCTTCAACCAGAGAATCAACAATCCTCTTCTTTACAAAAGACTCATAAGTATCCTTAAGCTGGGAAAAAGACCCGCCAACAACCCAGACATTCCTTTTCTTATACTTAAACCCAGAGCTGTAATCCTTCCCAATCTTGTCAAGCTCAGCAATAACCCATTTCCTTATCTCAGAAGAAGGAACAAGCTCATAAGCCTTAGACTCAATAAGCTCAGCAATCCTCTTTATATCATCTTCAGGAACAGAAGCCCTCCTTAATGCATAGCAGAGCTTATCCCTTGAAAAAACCTCTTTTCTTCCATCAGACTTAACTATGCTTATATTAGTTTTCGCCAATGCCATCTACCTCTTTTCTCATTTGATTAAAAAATGCCACACTCAAAAACAAGCAATAAAAGGGAAAAGCCATCAGGTATTTAAATAAATTCAAGATAAGAAATATATAATTAAAACAATTATAATTCAGATGGAGAAACTGCATTTAAAACCAAGAAATCCCAGTTTAAGCATTTAATAGCCCCTTTTAATGATTTTTAAGGCATCTGAAAAAACAAGCTTCCAAAGGAAACAAAGCACCTTTCCACGAGAAACAAAGGCCAGTTCTCCAGCAGAAAAAAAGCTTTTTATTAATCTCAAGTAGCACAAGATGCTCTCAAAAATTGAAAAAAATTCAAGTGCTTTGAAATTAAAGATATCCATGCCTTTTAAGAAACTCCCTTAATTTATGGTAGTCACTGCTTCTATCAAGAATACAAAGCACCTTAACTTTTGGTTTCTCAACAAGATAAACAATCCTTTTTTCTCTTCTTCTATCTTCAAATCTTATCCTAAACAAGAAAATGCCATAACCTTTAATCCTCTTGAACCTAAAGGGATTTTTCTTTAATAGTATAAGTTTCTTTTCTATAAGTCCAGCTGATTCATCGCTTAATTCATCAATTTGCTCAAGAAAAAACTCAGATGGAACAATCTCATATTCCATTACTTCCTTCTCCTTAGCTTTTTGAACAAATCTTTTTCATTGCCATAAAGCCCTTTGCTCTCACAAACACTTGCAAGCTCTCTGACAGCATCCAACTCTTCTTTGCTTATCTCTGGCTCATCAAATAACTTTTCCCTCATAATCTCCTTGATAAACTCCTGTATAGACCCAAAGCCGTGCTCTCTAGAATATTCTTTAGCTGCAAAGAGCAATTTTTCCGGAATCCTTATGTTAATCTGAGTATTCATACTACCAATAGATACCATAAGATATTTAAAACTTTTGTTTATTGCCTTAACCTTTCACTTAAACTCAAAAAGAGAAATAAGCTCATGGCTGATAACCTCACCAGACCCAGCATCAACCTTAACATTAAGAGTCTTGAAAGAGCTTGTAACAAAAGTAATATTCCAAACCTGGCCAGCATCAATATTCTGCAGAATAGCAATCCTCTTCATAGCATGCTGCCCAGAATACTCTTTCTCCCTTAAACCATCTGCTTTTTCAATAGCCTCAGAAAACCCTATCTTTACACTGCCAAGATCAATCTCCTTAACCTCAGCATCAGGCTTATTGAAAATATCCTGCTCCTTCTCAGCACTCACGCAGTTTTTATCAACATTAAAAGCAGTTACCTTCCTGTTATCCCTATTATAATACCCAATCTGCCACCTGCTGCTGTTTTCACAATTTTCCTCAGCCATAATAAAAGCATAAGTCATGTAAGCATCCTTGTTATTGGAAAACCATTCCTTGAACTCCTTGCTAGACTTAAGCTTTGAAATTGCATTCTCAAGATTCATACAAACCTGCAAAATCTCTTGATTTATATAAATTGCCATCAGCAGCCTTTGCAGCAACCTCATTAGCAGCCCACAGGAACATGCCTGCAGTCCAGCTAAAGCCATCCTCACTTTTATAAAATGTTTTTCTCAGCTTATCTCCATTCTCATCATAAACCTCTGAAACAGTCCCATGCTTGTTAATAAGCCCGGCAATGTTCTTAAGCTGCTCAACAGCCTCATCACTTCTGCCCATCTTAGCCTTAGCAACAGCATCAGCACACCCAAGCCATGCCCATGAATACCCATTGTGGTATTTAGACATGCCAAAAATTCTGTGCAGAGGAAAAACCTCGTTTTTCTTGTATGAAGGGCTGTTAGTCTTCATAGGCACATCATTCATCTTGTTCTCTTTAACATAATCCTGAATTTTTCTTGCTTTTTCTTCATTAGCAACATCCCACACAATAGAAAGAACATTTCCGTCAGATGAAAAATAATCATGCCTCTCAGAATCAATCCAGTCAGCATAGTGCCCCTTATCATCAAGCCAGAACTTTTTGTTAATCCTGCCTTTGACCTTATTTTCAAGATCTGAGTATCTTGCTGAGTCCTCATGCTTTTCCAGAAGCTTAGCAATCTCTGAAATATCAGAAAGAGCCTTAGCAAAGCAAACATTGGAATAAAGAACCTTCCCTTTCTTTTTAACACTCTCAGACCAGTTTGCGCCAAGCCCCTCTTCCATAAGCCCTTCATTATCCTTGCACTGGCCTATAGCCCAGTCAGCAGCCTTCTTTATTCCTTCATAATTCTCCCTAAGAAACTCATTGTCTCCGCTGTTTTTTGCATAATCAAGGCACGCCATAACAAAAAGAGTATTAGGGTCAACAGCAGGATTGCCCCTGTCAACAGGCCCCGCATGGTAGCAGGGCTTTATCTTTCCAGGCCTGACCTTAATCCCAACAGTATTAAGCCAGTCTCTCCATTTTGAGCCTTCCATCTTCTTTGGTATCTGGCCATCCTCCTTCTG
>PWVO01000186.1 GCA_003561825.1 Candidatus Woesearchaeota archaeon
GCAGCATCAGATTTAATCTTACTGGCGATTATTCTGATCCTGAGATTATGGATTACATCCCCGGCATGTCTCTTTACAGGCACACTAATGCCTTTTACGAGCCAGGAAACTTTTCCTATATGGTTTTGTGCGAAGATAATTTTTACAATACAGGAGAGGTAAGTGAGACTGGCATTTTCAGCATAAAAAACAGGCCGCCTGTTCTTGTCCATCCTATCCCTAATGAAACCTGGAAAATGGGCACTATATTGACAGGAAGAAGGCTTGATGACTACTTTGTTGATCCTGATGGGTTTGAGCTTAACTATACAAGCACAACTGTGCCGAATATAGATGTTTCAATTGACCCTGATACAAGCATTGTGACATACACTCCCCAGGCAAATTTCCATGGCAACAGGACTGTTTGGTTCTATGCTGAAGACCCGCATGGCGGAAGGACAATGAGCAATGTTGTGCATCTCGAGGTGCTTTATGTCCCTCCTCCTACTCCTGTAGATCCTGCTCCCGGAGCTCCAGGAGTGACAATAATCTGCGAAGAGCTTTGGGAATGCACTCCATGGGGAAGATGCCTTCCTTCTGGCATCCAGACAAGAAGATGCACTGACTTGGCAGAATGCGGCACAGAAGTAAAAAAGCCTTCTGAGATTAGGGAATGTGAGTATATTGCAACATGCGATGACGGAATACAGAACTGCCATGTTATGCCAGACGGCACTATTTTGTGCGAAGAAGGTGTTGACTGCGGCGGCCCATGCCCTCCATGCCCAACATGCGATGACTGGATACAAAACCAGGGAGAAGAGGGCATAGACTGCGGCGGCCCATGCCCTCCATGCCCAACATGCGATGACGGAATACAGAACTGCCATAAGTTTCCTGGAGGAGTTTTGCTGTGCGAGGAAGGCATAGACTGCGGCGGCCCATGCCCTCCATGCCCAACATGCGATGATGGCATAAGAAACTGCCACCAGATGCCAGACGGCTCAATACTGTGCGAGGAAGGCATAGACTGCGGCGGCCCATGCCCCCCATGCCCAGAGGTTCATATTCCTGCCCCTGTTGAAAGGGAATTAGGAGAGATAATAATATGGGGACTGGTATTAGTATCAGGAATAATGGTAATAGCAGCAGCTATATACAGAAAATCTTTAATGTCTTTTGTTTACAGGCTTTTCTTCAAAATAGCTTCACTGCTGCTGCTAATCAAGAAAAGAAAAGCTGAAAAAGGAGAGCTTACATTTAATGAGAGAGCATTGCTTGCCCTTGATGCCCTGGAAAAGAAAGTGCAGAAAGGCGAGATGCAGGGTTCTGCTGACGAGCTTGTTAGAATTGTCCGTGAATTCATCAGCAGCCTTCTTGGAATAGAGTTCCAGTTCACTTATGAAGAGCTTAATGAGGAAATCAAGAAACACGACATTTCAACTTACCTGAGAGTTATGATAATAAGCCTTTTCAGGGACTCAGACAACATAAGGTACACTGGGAAAAAGGTTAACAAGAAAGAAGTTCTTGCTCTTATAGGCGATGCAAGGGCAATAATAAAAATAAGCATGGAGCGAAGCGAGAGAAAGACCAGGAAGCAAAGAGCAAAAAAGAAGCCCAAGGCAATGATGGAGATATACAAGGAGCTTGTCAATGCAAAGAAAGCAATAAAAGAAAAAGACATTGACTCTGCAAGGCTAAGCTATCTGAAGATCAAGGAATATTATTCTTTCTTACCAAAGAATGAAAAGAAAAACGTTTATAAGAGTGTGATGCAGCTTTACAAGAAGATAAAAGAGAAAGACCTGGACAAGATAAAGAAGATATCATAGAAGCAAAAATGTCATTGAAAATAAAAAAAGAGGTTTTATTCGCAGCATTTGCAGCTTTAGCAGCTGTTTTTTTCTTATTGCAGCTTCAAGCCAATTCGGCAAACCCTGAAACCCAGGATAATGTTCTTCTTCAGGAGATTGGCCTTCTGGGCCATTACAACAGCAGCATTCAGGAACTTCTGGAGATAAGCGGCGAGGAATACACTGTTTCAAGCGGAAACCTTTTCTTTGATGAGGATACTCCTTTCAATATAAACCTTACAATTGATGAGTTTTTCCAGATACAGCTCAATGCAACAAGCCTGAATAATAATGATACAATAGAATTTACTGACACAGCTGGGTCTGAAGGGCATTACTGGCCTGTATTTAGCATGAACAAAACCGGCTATATCTCATTCACACCATTAAAAGAAGATGTGACCCAGTGGAAAGGTACAATAATCCGGGATCCCCACAGTTTCTTTATAATCATTGATGATGGGGATGAAGATTTTGCTAAGAGATTTTATTTTTATGTTGAGAATGTGAACTATCCTCCGAACATCACTGGGATATATCCGCCTGTTGTTCCAAACCCTGAAACTATTGAGAATGACACTATGGGCTTCAGGTTTAATTACACAGCAAGTGATACAGACATAATCTATGGCGATGCTTTAACAGCAAGATGGTTTTTTCAGGGAGAATTAAAAAGCGAGACTTTCAATGAAACAAGCGGGGAGTGGAATTACACAACCGGATTTTGCGAGCCCAGACACGCAAATGTGACCTTGGTTGTAAGTGATATGGAGAATGCAACCGACAGTGTAACATGGAACTTAAGCATAGAAAATGTCAACAGGCCACCTGGATGGAATGTTACTATTGCAAACATAACGTGGCCTGAAGATGTGAACCTTACAGACAACATAAGCCTTGATAATTATTTTTATGACCTTGACTACATAGAATGCGGTGATGACCCAGTTAATTTTACAGTAACAGGAAATGAGAACATATCAATCATAATAAGCCAGGAATCCCCTTATAATGTAAGCTTTTTCCCTAAAAAAGACTGGTTCGGCAAAGAAACTGTCTATTTCACTGTTACTGACAGCGAGGGCGCTTATGCCCACAGCAATAATGTAACACTTAATGTCACCCAGGTGCTGAAGCCTCCGGTAATAGAGCCAATCCCAAACCAGACAGCTTATGCATATGCAACATTCATCTACCAGGTTAATGCATCCCATCCTCATGGGGATGAGCTTTTTTATTTTGACAACTCTACATTATTTAACATAAGCGAAACTACAGGAAGAATTGAGTTTATTACTACAAATGATTATGTTGGGCATTATGTGGTAAATATAACAGTTTCAAACAACATATTCAATGCATCAGCCCTGATGAACCTTTCAGTAGGGGAAAACCTTCCGCCTTTAATTTTTCCAATCCCAAACCAGACAGCGACAGAAAACGAGCTGTTTGAGTTTTCTGCGCATGGCATGGATCCTCTTGGGAACTACCCGCTTACTTTTTCAACAAACTTCAGCGCAATGGCCTCTCCTGTTTCAGGCAATGACACTTCAGCTAATTTCAGCTTTACGCCAACTATACCTGAAAGGGGCAACCATTCTATTCTTGTAACAGTAAATAATTCAAAAGGCGCAATTAACTCAACAGTTTTCTGGCTTGAGGTTATTGAGGTAAATAACCCGCCAGTGCTTGATCCTATTGGGCCGAGAGTTGCAAAAATCAACCGAACATTTACACTAAAAGTAAATGCAACAGACCCTGACGGAAATGATCTTACATTTGCCAATAACCATACAGAAATCTTTGTAATAAACCCAGTAACTGGGCTTATAAATTTCACGCCAAATGACTCAATTGCAGGCATCTATTATATCAACATATCAGTTACTGACGACGGCCTTCCTCCTCTTACAGATTATGAGATTGTTGAGTTTACAATTACCCCAAACAGAAACCCACTGATAGACCCGATAGACAACCAGACCGTGGAAGAGAATGAGCTTTTTGAGCTCCAGGTAAATGCAACAGACCCTGACGGGGACCCAATACAGTTCTTTGACAACTCAACACTTTTTACAATAGGAATAGACACAGGCATTATAAGCTTTACGCCAAACAAGAGCCATGTGGGGCTTCATCACATAATGATAAATGTAACTGATGATGACGGGGGCATGAACTCAACAACTTTCTGGCTTGAGGTTCTTGAAGTGAATAATCCGCCTTATTTTGACCCGCCTCTTGAGAACATGACTGCTACAATTGATGAGTTATTTACAGAAATAATAACAGCAGCTGACCCTGATGATGACCCTATTAGTTTCACGGCAAACTCCACCTTTTTTAATATCACAACTATAAGCAGCACACAGGGGCTTATAAATTTCACGCCGCAAAAGCAAAATGTCGGAATTCACCACATCAATTTCACTATAACTGATGGAAACTATAATGTAAGCCAGGTAGTGCTTTTTGAGGTTGTTAATGTAAACTACCCTCCTAATATAACCGGATTTTACCCATTAAGCCTGAATCCCAATACTGCTGAGAACTCATCTCTGCTTTTCACAGCAAATGCAACTGACGAAGACCTTTTCTTAGGAGATTTCATTAATTTTTCATGGTATCTTGATTCTGTACTCATGCATTCAGAGATACCAGGATTGTGCCCCGGTGATATCTGCACTAGTTCATGGCTTTATGAGCCAGGTTTTTTTGATGCAGGCTACAGGAATGTGACTGTTATTGTCTATGACAGCTATAATGCATCTGATTCTGTAACATGGAATGTCAGTGTTAACAACACAAACAGGCCCCCCACTTTTGGGATA
>PWVO01000217.1 GCA_003561825.1 Candidatus Woesearchaeota archaeon
AGATGAAACTGTTTGTTAAGCCTATGCTTATGCTTATTAGAAGGATAAATGCGGTATCTATACATTCTATTGTGAGCCATATGGTTTCTTAGATACTTGAAATGTATAAATTTTATGAAGGAATGTCCAGTGTCCAGTGCCAATTCATCTCACGCCTTAAAAGGCGGAGATTTCTTGGCAGGTTTCTTAAAGTATCCAGTAAAAGATTGCAAAGAGCTAGTTGATTACTATCTAGCAAGAAACCAACTCACAGAGCAAATTCTAAGAAGCAATGCAGGAAATGTAGCTTATGTTTGCGGATTAGATCACATCTTTGGAGACTATCAGCCAAATCTTTTTGACAGACGTAATTATTATGTTGAATAACAATAATTCTTAAAAATCCAGTAACTACCAAACTATCATGGTTATCCAGATTGAAAAAAAAGAAAATTATGGTGAAGCCAATGTGACTGTTATTGGCATTACAAGGCATTATGGAAAACCACAGTTTATTTTAGTTGATTCTGATGAAGGCAGAAATCATCAATTAAAATTTCCAGGTTTAAGATTCAGAGCTCCACCAACAGAAAATCAAACATTAGAAGATTGTGCAAAAGCAAGATTTGAAGAGCAAACAGGGTTATCAGTCAAGGAAATGCTTGGATTAAGGGCAATAGTTCCTACAAGAAGCAGGCATGGAGGAAAATGGATCTTCAGAAATGTTTTTTTGGCAGAAGCAGATGCAGAAACAATTAATCAAAATGACGGAAGATTTGTTTATCTTGCAAATCCTGGACAAGGAATCTATCCAGGGGAGGAATTTGTTTTTAGATTAGGCAGTTCAAAAGAAAAAAGAAGATTAGAGTGGATTGTTGAAGATAACAGAATTATTGCTGAAATTGCTCAAAACTTATTGCATTATTTCGATTGGAATAAAGGAGATTCAACTTATCTTAGAAAGATAACCTGTCTTGGTGCTCAACCACAAACCCTTTCTGAAGAAAGGCCTCTTGGTTACGGGCTTGCTGTTGCTTCAATGATGTTACTTTACAAGCCCTCTGCAAATGAAACTGAGAAAATAATCCTGTTAAAAAGAAAAGAAGATAAATACCCTGGTTACGCTGGGGGAAAAATTGAGACCCCTGACGTAAGTAGGAAAAATGTTGGACCCATAAGCTGTTGTGCAAAAGAAGGTTCAGAAGAGTATGGTTTTTCTATAGAACCAGTTTCATTAATAGGAGTTGCAACTACCTCTTGTAATATGGGCTCTGAAAATCATTACAACAGTATTATTAATTATGCTTTTGTTGCACGCCCTACTAATCCAAGGCTGGTAAAAGATGCGTTATCAAACCCCGGAGACTACTTGGAAGATAAAATGGAATGTTATGTTGTTGAAGATTTAATAGAGCACAGAGATAGAATTTCTAGAGGGGAATTAAGAATGCCAGACAATTTCCCTATTGGTGGATTATTCTATGACAACACGCCTGCAGAAAGAATAAGCTTAGAGCAAATCATTCCCTCTGGCATAGATTAAAAAGTAAAGAATTCTTTTAAAACCCGGACATTCACGAAATTGAATAGGTTTCCATAAAAAGCAATATATAAACAGAAGGTCTGTGTGGAAAACAATGTATATGGAGCTGTTCCTTGATGTAATGACTTGGCTAACACAAAGGGGAATTTTTCTGGACTATATTATTAAAGACATAAATTTATTTAAATAATTATAATTAATATATTAACATGATTCAAACCGCATATGCAGAACAATTAGGAAGCTTAGGCTTACTTGAAAGATTAGATCAAAGACTAAGGAAACAAGGCACTTCTAATTATCAGTTTCTAATCGAAAGAGTAAGAAATAAAGATTACAAAGGTAAGCCAGGAATTAAAAGAGATGATATTATCCCTGATTGCGATTTGTATAATGCAGTTGGTGCTATTTATCCTCTCCTAAATAGGCAACAAAGAGATGATGCTATTAGAGCGCACCTGAGCCAATTAAAATTTTTGAATTATGTTTATGTTAATTTAAACCATACGCCAAATATAAGAGAGCCTTTATTATTGGCAGATATCATTTCGACTGAACGGTTATTTTGGCCAGGGCTTCGAGATGAAGAACAAATATGGGATGGGAAAAGAAGTTTTGAAGAAATAGAAAAAGATGTCATGACTGAATATGGTTTATTCGACCTAACTAAAGTAAAGAGCGACTTTTTGGTTGCTTATGCCTTAATGAGAAAAGATTTAACTTCTTTCGGGGAAGAATATGTAAGAGCAGCAAATCCTGAATTTTTAAATAGAGTTATGAAAGGGATCGTAACCATAGGATTTGCGAATATAGAAGATAACCAAAAAATAAATAAAAGAAAGAAAAAATTAAAGGAATTGTTACCAGAATCAGTTCACGATAGAATTGATATTTTAATCCAGGAATCTGATTGGACTAATTTAAGGCTCTAGGTTAAAAATATGGATTATGTGCCTTATCTCAAAACAACTTCAATTAATTCAGGAAACTCATCTGTACCCATGTCTTCAAGACAATAATGTCCGTGGCCTCTCAGCTCAATAATCTCGCCGCCAAGAGATTTATGAAAAATCTTCAAGCTTTCTTTTCCATCATCCTTTTCATTATCAGCAGTAAACATGATTATTTCTTTTACTCTTTCCTTAATTGTCTCATCAATATTATAAGCGTAAAATTCTTTCCTGAAAATATCATTCTTTTTAGGGATTTTCCAGGGAGCAACAAGTATCAGCTTGAAAATTTTTCTTCTCTTTTCTCCAAGCCAGCGCACCAAAAAAGCACACCCACAGCTATGCCCGATTAAAATTGAATTTTCATCAACACCATATTTTTCGAAAGCACACTTAAATTTTTCATAATTAGGCTGCCAAGGCGAGGGCATGAGAGGAGTTTCTGTTTCAATATTCTTTGCGAGAAGCTGCTTTTTAGACCAGGGAATCCAGTGTTTATCATAAGTTCTTGTTTCAGGATTCATTGCTTTTTCAGCATTTGAGGGGCACCCATGGATAATTATGCAATTTTTAGCTGTCATAAATTATAGTTAATTCCCTGGACATTATAAAATTTACTATCAAAAGCAAGAAAAATTGGATATGCACAAAGGGTTTATGTGAAAGTTAAAGAATTCTGATAGGACTTTGTCAGGATTTATGCAAAAAAATGTCGCAGACATTTTTGAAGGGGTTTAAAACCCCGTCCTTTAGGGCGACATTTTTTGCATGCACAAAAATACTTTGTATTTTTGGCACACCGGAAATCCTTTGGATTTCCTTATGTCCTAAAAATCGGCTTTCAAAGAAAGTGCCCGTTCAAACCACAACATTTAGGTTGTAGTAGGGCACTTTCGCCGGTTTTTATGATATAGAACTATTTAACACATACATACTGATGGAAATCTGCATCTGGATTATAGCCCCTTCTGTAATCAGAGTATTGCTCAACCTTTGAAAATCCTGCCTCTTTAAGCAGACTCAGCAGCTCTCCCCTCTTAAAAGGATATATCAGAAAATGCCATTTGTCACCTGTTCTTTCATTTTCAATCTCAAAACAGACTCTGTCATCTGATACCTCAACAGGCCTTCCATGAACCTTATCACCGCAATAAACATATTTCCCTGTATAGCGGAATCTGCCCCCATTAACAATCTCATCCTTTTTATCCAGGATGTACTGAAAGTTTCTCTCATCTGCAATTAAAATACCGCCTTTTTTTAAAATCCTATAAAAATTTCTAAGAACTCTCAGCTGGTTATCCCTCCCAAAAATATGAGTTAAAGAATTGCCAAAGCACACAACAGCACCAAAATCATTTTCCTGAAAATGCTTATCAAGATCAGCCCAGTCATACTCAGTTATCTTTAGCCTGATATCATGTTTTTCTGAATTTTCTTCAGCTTTAAGTATAAAATGCCTGTCAAGCTCATTGCTCGTAACCTCAAAGCCATTCCTCAAAAGATAAATAGAATCAGCTCCGTCACCAAGCCCGGCATCAAAAACCTCCCTGCAATTGAATCTCTTCAAAGTGCTTATAAGAAACCCATTTTCACCAAGGCGCCTTTTATCCCAATCTACATAGTCACCCCATACCTCAGCAAGAGCTTTTGAATCTTTTCCTTTATGGATATCCATAATCCAGCAATTAAATATAGTGCAAATAAAAAGTTTTCTATTGTTAAATTAAATTCAAAACAATTCTTAACACCATCCAGAAGTAGTCTAATTTCTCACCCTGAAAAATCAAAACCTTAATAAATGAGTATATAAAGCCTAATAAGCAGATGGAGAAACATAAGGGGCTGACCAAAAAAGAGGCACAAAAGAGGCTGAAGAACTACGGCTTTAATGAGCTTGAAGATCTCAACAAGACTTCAACACTAAAAATACTTCTCAGGCAGATAAAAAGCAACTTTGTCATATACTTCCTGTTTTTCGGAGCATTGCTTTCTTTCTTTGTAGGCAAGGATATAACTGGCTACACAATAATAGCTGTTATAATAATAGTAATAAGCATGGGCTTTTTCCAGGAATACAAGGCAGACAGGGCAATAAAAGCCCTCAAAAACATGCTCATGCCTGTTTCAGTAGTAATAAGAGACGGAAAAGAAATAGAAATACCATCCAAAGAG